>CALEMG010000465.1 GCA_937910835.1 uncultured Alphaproteobacteria bacterium
CATAGTCGAAAGCCACGGGCTTTTCTTCCGGCGCCACGTCTGGACAGTATTCGAGAGGTCGATTGACATACGCGGTTTTAAAGCCGGCATTCTTCGCCCCTTCAAGATCACCTGCATGACAGGCCACCATCATGATCTGCTCGGGCGGTAATTGAAGCAGGGCGGCGGCATCGTGATAAATCGTGGGATCAGGCTTAACCTTCTTAAAAAAATCAACGGAGATTATTCCGTTCCATGGAAGATTGTTGTGGCGGCTTATGTCGAGCAAACACCGAAAATCCCCGTTGGAAAAAGGCAAGATCATATGGTCTTCTTTCAACTTTGCGAGACCTTCCACCGCATCGTCCCAAACATCCAGGCGTTTCCAGATGAGATTGAAATCGTCAATATCTGTGTCACTGAGTCCGCTTATCTCATATTCATCAATCAAGGAGAGGAGTTTTTCTTTATGTATTTCAGCCGTCGGGATGATCTCCCTCTTCCCTGTGGAGATATCGCCAAGCGCTTTCAGATAGCCGTCAATGCGCCATTTGTTGACAAACTCTCCCCAGGGAATAGAGATCCCGGTCCTATCTGATATTTTCTGGCCTTCCCGCGTCACGGAGGAATACCAATCCGTAACAGTTCCGAATACGTCAAAGCACAGGATCTTTACATTTGAGGCATGCACGGTCTGACCTTTCTAGTTTCTTTTCATCCCCGAGTTACAAAATATACTTAAAAAAACTGAGTTGCAGGCAAAAAGAACGACTGAATTACAGTAATTGGAACGTTTAAATCATGTGTAACTGTCAGCATGTTATAATTCATGGTGAAGGGAAATTCAGGTTAATACGCATTCTTTGGAATAATTGTGCAATATCAGCACTCTAATTCGCCATTGCGTAAATTCACGTGTTTTATATTATGCAATGTCTGGATAGCTAGCGCAAACTAGGCTTATGAATATAACGGCAGGCAATTTTACTAAACTTTAGCCTTATCACCTTATTAAGGTCTTATTGTTAGCCGAGTAAGTTTTGATGAATTCGTTTCGAACATACAATGATGTCATTTTATTCTGGGCCAGTGAAACCCCGAATGCCCCTGCGCTGCTTGGCCCCGGCCAGAAGCCCTTGGATTATCGGAGGCTTCACCAACTGGTCGAGGAGTTTCGGGATGAACTGGCGAGGTGCGGGTTTGGTCGCAACGCCCGGATAGCGGTAGTCCATTCCGGTGGAGCGGAAATGGCGGCCTCTTTGATCGGGATCGCCTGCAACGCTACTGTGGCGCCTTTCAATCCGGCGATGTCCGCCGGCGAGTTTTACCTTCATTTTCAGGACAAGAAAATAAAGGCCCTCGCCATTGAAAAAGGTCTCTCTTCTCAGGCACGCAATGCAGCGGAAAAGCTTGGCCTTCCGGTTTTTGATATCAAGCATATAGATCCATCCTCTGCCGGCAACGTTCAGCTCATTGGCGCACCGGGCAGACAGGCAGGATTTACGCCGGAACCAGCCAATGCAGATGACCTCCTGGTTGTCTTTACAACATCAGGGACCACCAGTTATGGGAAAACGGTACCACTTCCCCATCGCATTGTGCTGCCGCGTCTAGCGAACATGGCGCAAATGTTGGAGTTCACTAATCAAGACCGTATCCTAAATATCATGCCGCTGTTTCATACAGGCGGGTTTGCCGCAGGGCTGCTGACAACAATTTTTTCCGGCGCGTGCTTTTTTCCTATCAAGAATAACAATGTCGATAAGCTTTTCCGCTGCCTGGGTGACGCCAAGCCGACCGTTATCGCCGCCGGATATACCGCCTTTCATTCTATTGAAAGAAAGGCTCATGACCATATGGACGCCATAGAAGCGGCAAAACCTTCGTTACGCATGCTCCGGACTGGAACGGGTCATCTTGATCAAAAAATCGCGGAGAGGCTAGAGGAGATCTTTGACACACCGGTTGTCGAAGCCTATGGATCCGCAGAGACGAGTTTCATGGCCTGCACGGGGATCCCGCCCGCCCCCCGCAAGACAGGAAGTGTCGGTCAGCCGGACAGAAGCCGTGTTTTTGTGGTTGATACGGCTGGAGACCTTCTTCCAGTAATGGAAAAAGGAGAAGTTGTCGTCAATAAAGAGACCGCCTTCGATGGCTACGAGAACAATCCCACGGCAAATCGGGAAGCTTTCTCAAAGGGCTGGTATCATACGGGGGATGAAGGCTATCTGGACGAAGACGGATTTCTGTTTATTACCGGTCGCATAAAGGAAATGATCAATCGCGGCGGAGTAAAGATTATCCCGACCGAAGTGGATCAGGCCGCATTGAAACATGATGCAGTACGCGAGGCCGTCTCCTTCCCGCTGCCGCATAGAACTCTCGGCGAGGACATTGCACTTTCAGTGGTCCTGGAGGCGGGCAAAACTATATCGGAAGCCGGCCTCAAGAATTTTTTGAAAGATTATCTAATCCCGAACAAGATCCCGTCCCGCATTATTTTCGTCGAAGAAATTCCGAAGGGCGCGACAGGTAAAGTGCAACGTCGAAAACTCAAACAACAACTGCAGGTTCCATCACCGGACGGGGCCGAGTTCCTCAGCAACAATGACGAAAAGCTACCTGAGGATATTCTTAAAATGCGGGAAATCTGGCAGGATGTTCTTTGGAAGGAAAAAATAGGCCTTGATGAAAATTTTTTCGTCTTAGGCGGAGATTCTCTTCAGGCAGTGGATCTTTTCCTGCGGATTGAAAAGGTGCTCGGACGCCGCCTGCCGAGAGATGTCCTGTTCGAAGCAGGAACAATTCGCGAGATGGCGCGGCTCGTAGAGGAGGGGCTTTCGTCCCCCTGTATTGTCCCAATACAGCCGAAAGGAAGCCGCCCGCCACTTTTCTTTGTGCATCCGATCGGCGGCGAGGTTCTTGGATATAGGGATTTTGCCAGACATCTGAACGCAGATCAGCCCTTCTATGGAATTCAGCAGTTTCAGTCTGAAACAAACTCCCCCCGTTTTTCTTCCCTCGAGGAAATGGCGGATTTCTATCTGGATGAAATTCGGCAAGTGCAGCCAAAGGGCCCCTATTATCTCGGCGGCCATTCCTTTGGTGGCCTTATCGCTTTCTTGATTGCGCAAAAACTTGCCAATTTCGGTGAACAAACGGCGTTTCTTGCCCTGTTGGACACATATCTCCCTAGCCGAAAAAGATATGTCTCTCCGTTAAGCTGGATATCACAGCATTACAGGATATGGGCACGCCTACCGCTACGAGACAAGGCAAGCTATATCTTCGAGAGATTTCGAAACATTGCCACGGGTGCAATGCGCCTAATTAGATTGAAGTTTATGGCAGCCTCCAACAGTAATCTGCCTGGATCCGAGGCCTCAACCGCCGGAGCGATCAGTAATCAGGACATCAACACCCTGAATGTTCAGAAATTTCACCCGACTGCCTATTCGGGAGATGCTACGCTTTTTCGAACAGAGTTGCCCGTTTCACTTCACCCCAATGTCCATAACGAATGGCAAAACCTGATAAAAGGCAAGTTGGATATTTGTGAAATCTCAGGTGGTCATGTCGAAATAATGAAAGAGCCAAACGTGCAGTATCTGGCCAGCAAGCTTACATATTTCTTATCTAAGGCTCAGGAAGAAGAGTTGTCGGCTCAAACCTACTAGAGGGGGCAGGCAGATTTTGAACCAACTATGGCCCGGATATGGTAAGGCCGATCCCGTCAGCATGAAAGCAATCCGGCGGATCGCAGTAAAAGCAGAACGGACCGGGAAATTCAACAGCCCTTTTCGGAAAATCCTCTCCGCCAGCTTTTTTCTAAGGCGCCTGCCTACTGTTTTCTTTCCGTCGAAATCGGATATTACCGATGCACGAAAATTATCGGGCAAAGGATACTTTAGACAAATACTCGAGCGCCTAATTTTGCTGACAATGCTTCGCATGGAGCCAAGAGATTATTATATATGCGCGCTTTTCATGCCTGAAAGATATGCCCGTGCGGGAGAGTTTATAGACTATCGGCAGCAAAGCTTTCTGAGCTTCTTCCTCAATCAAAAGAAATCGACGATCGTGACCGAAGATAAAGTACGTTTTGCAGAATTATGCACCGAAAAAGGTCTGAAAACAGCACCAATCATAGCCCGTCTGGACCCCCGAACCCCTTCAGAGAATGAGCTGGAGAAAGACTTACATCCCATCGCATTGTCAGATGGGGTATTTTTCAAACCCCGGTTTGGACTGCAGGGTTACGGCGCCGGACGGCTAGCCTGTGATCAAAATGGAACATGGTCGCTGACCTATGCCAACGGTGATAGCGGCGAAAATAAATGGCCCGAAATCTTCAGGGTTTTGATGGAAAACCTTAATCAAGAACTGATATTTCAGCCTCTATTAAGAAGCCATCAGGAGATTGCAAAGTTCAACCCTGACAGCATTCAAAGCGTTCGCTTCATTACCTTTCGCGCTCATGATCAAGTCCGTCCGCTCCTCGCCCGAATGCGTATTGGCATTAATGACAGTCTAGTCGATGCCTCCTACTCTTCTATTGGAGTTCCAATAGATTTACTGACGAAAAAACTTCAGTGTGGCGGTCAGAAGATAACTTCTGTAATTCCCGATAGCATCGAAACTTTCGGCCCGGACAATCGACGCTTTAAAGGGTTTGAAGTTCCTTTTTTCGATGAGACGCAAGCCCTCGCCATTGCAGTTCATAACGCTTTTCCCGATATTTTCTCTCTCGGGCATGACATATTTATTCTCGACGATGGCCCAGTCATCCTTGAAACCAATCATATTTGGGGAAACCCGCAATATGCACACAAAGAGGGACTTGGGAGTTTTCATGCCTATATCAATGCAATCATTGAAATCGCCAAAAGAGAGGGCATGTAGCGACTGTCCAAAGCGAAGTAACCTGCCAAGGCTAGAATTGTGACGAACACCGCAAATCACAAATCTGTTGGTGGACTTTTGGGAAAATTTGTACAGAATAGCTATGGGCGCTTAGTAGAAAAATGCCACATGTCGCATCATGCGATGAGTGAACGGAGTTTCGCAAATGAATGAAACAGCAGCCTACGTACCCCCAAAGGTCTGGAAATGGGAAATGGAAAGCGGCGGCCGCTTTGCCAGCATCAACCGCCCTATCGCAGGCGCAACCCATGAAAAAGAGCGGCCCATCGGCAAGCATCCGATGCAGCTTTATTCCCTTGGAACGCCCAACGGGGTCAAGGTCACGATCCTTCTGGAAGAATTGCTGGCAAAAGGCTTTTCTGGCGCAGAGTATGACGCATGGCTCATCAATATCGGAAAAGGAGATCAGTTCAGCAGCGGATTTGTCGAAGTCAATCCAAACTCCAAGATTCCGGCATTGATGGATCATAGCGGCGCAATACCGATACGATTGTTTGAGTCCGGGGCAATCTTGCTGCATCTGGCTGAAAAATTTGATGCATTTATCCCAAGCGGTGTTGCCGAGCGGGCTGAATGTCTCTCCTGGCTTTTCTGGCAGATTGGCAGTGCCCCCTATCTTGGTGGCGGATTTGGCCATTTTTACTCCTATGCGCCGGAAAAATTCGAATATCCAATTAATCGGTTTGCCATGGAGGTGAAACGACAGCTCGATGTTCTTGACCGCCAGCTCGCCGAAAACCAATATATCTGCGGCGATGAATATACGATCGCCGATATGGCCATATGGCCCTGGTATGGTGCGTTGGTTCTGAACAGGGTTTACGAAGCCGCAGAATTTCTCGATGCCGCTTCCTACA
>CALEMG010000466.1 GCA_937910835.1 uncultured Alphaproteobacteria bacterium
ATCAAAATGACCGACAGGCATTCGCTCATTGACGCGCGCCAGAAGTTCGTAAACTGATCCATATTGCCGTTCAGGTATCTTGACGTCATATGCACAGGAAAAATGGATGGCCCGAAGATCAGATCGCCAGGAAAACCAGAGATGATATTGGCACCAACTCCCCTCCACACCGACAGTGAGTTCATTGCTGCCCTGACGGTCAAACGACCAGTCGTTATCAGCGATGATGCTTTCTATAAGGTCGAGGGGGTTGGAGTCTTCGAGTTCTTCGCGCGTGAGGTACAAGGACGTCATGGAGGCATTCCTTTCAGAACCATCCCGTCGGCTGGCGCCCTGTTACTTACCTCAAAGCTCAGCCGGTAAGGAAATCTACTACAGGCCATATATGGTGCCGCGTGTTTCGCAACACCATAAATCTAGCGTAGTCCGCCTTGAGTTGCGGCGCAACAAAGAATATGGCCCATGGTTATATTTCTTGTGGATAAATATGCGCATACGGCAACATCTTATTCCCGGGATACCTATTTTTCGGAGGTGGAGGACTTGGCCTTCGCCGAAGCTGCCTTGCGCGGACGCGGCGTTTTGGAGAGGGCCTCGATTTTTTCTTCCAACACGGCAAGACGTTCTCTCAGCACATCATTCTCCTCCCGTGCGAGAGTAGCCATAGCCTTGACGGCGTCAAATTCCTCCCGCGGGACAAGATCCATCTCGCTGATAAAGCGTTCCAACCGTTGATGAAAGAGATTTTCCCACTCCGTTTTCACGCCCTGCGCTGTCCCGAGGGCGCCTGTTGCAAGTCGGGCCAGATCATCAAAAAGCCGTGAGTTTGTCTGCATCGCGTTGGATCCTTAAAATTTCCCATTCATAATGGCGACAGCCACAAGTGAAAGCAACCTCTTTGCCTTGATTTGCTTGCGAATATTTTAAAGAGCTTTATATAGTAGCCCGATGATAGTATCGACCCTTTTCACGGCGATCGCGTTTCCCGAAATCGACCCCGTCATTTTTCAGATCGGGCCCTTTGCCATACGCTGGTATGCCCTCGCCTATGTTGCCGGACTGATCATCGGCTGGCGCCTGATGATGCGGCTCGCCGGAGCCGAGAATTCTCACATTTCCGCGAAGCAGGTCGATGAATTTCTGATTTGGGCAACGCTGGGTGTCATTCTTGGCGGCCGTCTCGGCTACGTCCTGTTCTATAAACCGGACTACTATATCAGTCATCCCGCGGAAATATTAATGGTTTGGCAGGGCGGCATGTCCTTCCATGGCGGCTTCCTCGGCGTTGTGCTCGCAACCGTACTCTATTGTCGCTTTCAAAAGATTGTCATTCTGGAATTCGGCGATCTATTGGCGACAGTTGTGCCGGTCGGGCTGTTCTTCGGGCGGATCGCCAATTTCATCAATGGCGAGCTTTATGGCCGAGCGACGGATGTTCCCTGGGGTATGATTTTCCCGGGCGGAGACAACTTGCCTCGTCATCCAAGCCAGCTCTATGAAGCGCTTCTGGAAGGCGCAGTGTTATTTGCGATTTTGCTTATTTTCCGCAAAACTCGATACGCAGAAAAGCCAGGTTTCATTATGGGCCTCTTTTTTGCGGGATATGCCGTCGCCCGAAGCATTGTCGAGTTCTTCCGTGAACCGGATGCCTATCTGGGTTTCCTCGCAGGCGGGCTGACAATGGGTCAGCTTCTTTCTCTTCCGATGCTGGTTGTCGGTCTTTATTTTATGCTCCGCCCCACGCGCAAAACCGCATGAATGATCTAGGGAAGATCCTGACGGCGAAGATTGAAAAGACCGGTCCGATTTCGCTTTACGAGTTTATGAAAGCCGCGCTTGGACATCCGGAATATGGATATTATTCCCGTCAGGAACCCTTCGGCGAACAGGGTGATTTTATCACTGCTCCGGAGATCAGCCAGATGTTCGGCGAGCTTATCGGGTTATGGGCGGTCGATGTCTGGTTCAAACTGACCCGTCCAGAGAAATTCCATCTGGTCGAGCTCGGCCCCGGGAATGGCTCCTTGATGGCGGATGCGTAAAGAAGAGCCCGCGTCG
>CALEMG010000467.1 GCA_937910835.1 uncultured Alphaproteobacteria bacterium
GGAGTACCTATTCTCGAGCGGCGTTGCCTTGTTGGATCCGGTTTGGTCCGTCATTTCGTCGCCCCCCCGGTCTGTCGAATGCGTGGATCAAGGACCGCCAGCAGCACATCTGAGACAAACATGCCGACCACCGTCAACAGGGCGAGGAACATCAAAAGAGCGCCTGCCATATACTGGTCCTGATTGCGTAGTGCTTCCAGAAGAAGCGGCCCCACCGTCGGCAGGCTCAGAACCATACTGACAATCACCGAGCCAGAAATCACATCGGGCAGTAGGTTGCCGATATCGGCGATAAACGGGTTGAGCGACATGCGGATTGGATACTTGATCAGCGCTTTCAGGCGCGGCACACCCTTGGCTTTTGCCGTCGTCACATATTGCTTTTGCGGTTCATCCAGCAGATTGGCCCGAAGGCGCCGGATCATCGATGCGGTCCCGCTTGTGCCGATCACGATCACCGGTACAATCATATGATCGAAAACCGACATTGCCTTCTCAAAGCTCCAAGGCTGATTGATGTATTTATCATCCATCAACCCGCCGATTGAAACACCAAAATAAACATTGGCGTAATAGAGCAGCACCATGGCGAGCAAAAAATTTGGCGTCGCCAGACCTAGATAGCCGATCAGGGTAAACCCGTAGTCACCGATGGAATATTGTCGGGTCGCTGAATAAACGCCGATGGGGAAGGCCACGATATAGATAAAGAGAATAGTCGAGAAATTGATCAGGAAGGAAAGCCCGAGCCGATCTCCCACAACCTCTTTCACCGGCAAGTCATAGGCGAAGGACTGACCCCAGTTTCCCTGTATCAGGCCGGAAAAACCGTCTGGCCCGGGCCAGAAGCCCATCCATCGCGCATATTGTTCAATCGGTGATTTATCGAGCGCATACTGCTCCCGGTAAAAAGCGATTTTCGCCATCGCCGAAGCGGATTCGCCCTGGGAGCGGAGTTCTTCAAGCTGATTGGACAGATAATCGCCGGGCGGCAGCTGGATAATAACGAATGTCAGAATACTGATCACCAGCAGGGTGGGAATCATAATCAGCACTCTGTGTACGAAATAGGTAAACATTCAACTCTGCCCTGCGAGGTTCCGATTTTTCATCGGATCAGCTTCATACCGTTTTCGCATTGTTCGCCGAAATGCATCACGGCGTCAACCGGCGCACTTAAAAATGCCATGAATGCGCTAACTTCGCCCTTCAATGTTCCGGCCTCCCCAATCACTTACTCTTGAAACCAGAACAGATCCGGATGATAAATACCGAATTGTGCCCCGGGGTCCCAGTTGTATATACCTTCCTTTGGCACGTTCCGCAGCTTATTGGAGACAACAATGGGCTGCAAAATCGCACCGACGACACCGATAGTAAATTGCTGATCCGCATGAATTTGCAGCATTTCCCGCCAAATCTGCGCCTTTTCATCGTTATCGTTGGTGGCCAGCCATCTTTTATACAGATTGAACAGATGCTGCGCTTCTGGCATATCGGCGGGTTCCCCGGACTTGCCCTTGGTTTCGAAATGCTGACCCCATTTCGGCCACTGATAGCTGGTCTGGCTGGTCGGTGCGCGGGTCGCCGGACTTGACTGCGCGGTCGGCACGCCATCTTCAAAGCCGGACCAAACGGACATCACCGTTTCACCGGAGAAAATGCGATTTCGGAACACCGCACGCTGGGACGGCTTAGTGAAAACCTCAATGCCAATCTGTTCCCAGGATTCGTTAATCAGTTCCAGAATGTCCGACTGCTCCGTCTCCTCGCCCGCCGTTTCGATCACGATCACCAGCGGTTCGCCATCGGACATCAACCGCGTGCCGTCATCATTGCGCGCCGTCAGACCCATATCGTCCAGCAAGCTGTTGGCCGTCTCGATATCAAAAGTCGCCCATCTGGTGCGTAAATCCTCGGTATAAAACGGGCTTTGCTTCTGGACTGAGTTATTACCCTCCACCGCCAGACCGAAAAACAGGATATCGTTGATTTCCTCCCGGTTGATGGCGAGGGAAAGCGCCCGGCGGAAGCGGACATCGCGCATCAGCTTACGCCAGATCGGGTTCTCACTGTTGAGGTTGGGATAAAGCGTGAAATGCGAGCCGCGTACCGTCTCCCAGAGCAGCACCTTGTAGTGGGAGCGTTGTTCATTCTCCTTCAAAAAGGTAGCATCCTGAAGGCGCAAACCCCTAGCCTGAAGATCCGTGTCTCCGGAAGCCGCCTTCGCCGGGATCAGCTTGCCCTCCGACACCGTATAGATCAGCTCATCAATATAGGGCAGTTGCTGGCCTTTCGGATCGACGCGGTGGAAATAGGGGTTTCGCCTACCCACAAATCGGTTTGCCGGGGCCGGGGTCGTATTGCGCCAGGGCTGCAGTGTCGGGAGCTCCGGATTATCGAATTTATAGAGGTTGTCGAGACGGTTATGGTTCGCTGCCCAAGCCTTGAGCTTGATTTTTTGTTTTGGCGACAACTGTGAGCGATCAACATAATCGATATGATGGGGTTTCAGATAATGTGACGGGCGATAGATCAACAGCGGCGCCGCCCCAGCAAGATTAGCAAGAAAACTGGGGTTCGGGACGGACCAGGAATAAACAACGGTCAACGGATCGGGAAACTCAACCTTCGGCAGCTCTCCATTTACCAGCAGCTCCGCTGGCGGCCCGGCCGGAAAAAGTTTCGGATTGTTAGCAATATCTTCCCACCAGTAGCGGAAATCCTCCGATGTGAAGGGGTGGCCATCGGACCATTTATGCCCTTCCCTGAGTTTCAGGACAAAAGTCCGGCCATCCTTCACCTCGAATGAGGCGAGGATATCAGGCTCAATCTCAAGCTCTTCCGTATAACCGACAAGACGGGCATAGCCGTTGACGAACATCAATTTTACATCAGCAGGGCTGCCAACCAATGTCCTGAGTTTGCCGCCATATTTGCCGATCACCTGATCTTTTCCGGGTGTTACCACCAGCGGGTCTTTCGGCAGCCGTTCCTCCATCGGGGGGAGAAGCTTGGAATGTACCGAATGCTGAAAATAGGGAACCTCCGCAAGGGCGACACTCACCGGGATCGCGCATATCAGCGACGATACAGCAAAGGCCTGCGATATTTTGCGCCATACTCTCATAGCCGCAATTCCTCCAGATCCGTATTCTCATGCACCCGGACAAAATGGCCCCCCCCGATATCCATCATGACAGGGTTCGTATGCACATCGGCGGTGAAAGGCGCGGGCCAAAGTTCCGGGTCGGATGCCTTATCCTCACCCAGATTTGTGAAATTTAGCCGATGATTGGGATCCGGCTCCGGCACAGCCGCCAGTAGGCGCTTCGTGTAAGGATGCACCGGATTTTTAAACAGAGCCTCTTTCGGGGCTGTTTCGACAAGCCGTCCCTTGCACATCACGGCGCTCCTGTCGGCGATATAATCGACCACGGCGAGGTTATGGGAAATGAACAGATATGTCAGGCCAAGCTCGGCCTGAAGATCTTTCAGCAAGTTGAGGATTTGCGCCTGAATGGAGACATCCAGCGCCGAGACCGGCTCATCGCAAATCAGCAGATCGGGCTTCAGCGCCAATGCCCGGGCAATGCCAATCCGCTGCCGCTGTCCACCGGAGAAGGAATGCGGATAGCGGCGTAAAAAGCGGATATCGAGACCGACGAGCGTCATCAGCTCCTTCACTGTTTCTTCCCGCTCCGCCGAGGTGCCGACATTATGAATAACCAGCGGCTCGGAAATAATATCGAAAACGGTCATCCGCGGATTGAGGGACGAGAACGGATCCTGAAAAATAAACTGGACCTTGTTGCGGTAATCGAACAGCTCATCATTGGAAAGGGCGAGCACATCAATATCGCGCCCGCGATCATTATAGGTCACATCTCCATCTGTCGCCGTCAACGCCCGCAAGATAAGCTTGGACAAGGTTGTCTTACCGCATCCACTCTCCCCCACCAGGCCAAGGCATTCTCCGGGCCGAATGAAAAAGCTGACGTTATCTACTGCCAGCACTTCCCCTGCCGGCTTTGCCCCAAAGAGCGAGGATTTCCGCGTTGTGAATTTTTTGGTGAGATTGCGCACCTCCAGGATCGGTTTTTCATCCCCTGTCGCGATCGGGCGCGGATTGGCCTGCTCCAGAAACTTGCTGTCGGACTCGCGCTTGATCTCGCGGATCGGGGTCAACCGCTCTCCCGGCTTCATATTGAAACGTGGAATAGCCTCCATCAGAGCTTTCAGGTAGGGGTGCTCCGGCTTGTTGAAAATATCCTCAAGGGTGCCCTGCTCCATGACCTTACCGTGATACATCACGACAATCTCGTCCGCCATACTGGCGACGACACCCAGATCATGGGTAATCAGCAAAATCGCCATGCCGAGCTGTTTTTGCAGATTCTGCATGAGGTCGAGAATTTGCGCCTGGATCGTCACATCGAGTGCGGTCGTCGGCTCATCCGCGATCAGAAGCGCGGGCTTGCAGATCATCGCCATGGCAATCATCGCCCGTTGCCGTAATCCGCCGGAGAGTTCAAACGGATAGGTATGAAAGGCTTCTTCGGGCTCTGGGAAGCCCACAAGGCGCAGCATATCGACGGTTATCTGCACCCCTTCGGCCTTGGTTTTCTTGTGATGCAAATGTAGGGCTTCGGAAATCTGGTCGCCGATCGTATGAAGCGGCGAGAGGGAGGTCATCGGTTCTTGAAAGATAATCGAGATGCGACCACCGCGGATATTGCGCATTTCCTTGCTGTCGGGCTTCAGCTTTGCGATGTCATAGAAACCGCCGGGCTTTTCCGGATCGAAGAAGAGAATTTCCCCGCTGGTGATATGCGCCGGTTTCGGCAGAATGGACATAATCGCCTGACTGATTACCGACTTGCCGGACCCGGACTCGCCGACCAGCGCAACGGTCTTGCCATCAGGCACCCGGAAACTAACTCCTTCCACCGCCTTGATCGTTCCTTCCGCAACCCGGAACTCGACTTTCAGGTCCCTGACCAGCAGCACGTTCGTCATTGGTCCGCCATTCCATAGGCAGCTGAGGGGGTGTGAACCCGCCGCACAATGCCCAGGGCCTGCATGTTTCGCACCGTATTTCGATCAGGAACAAGACCGTTTTCCGCCGCCGCCCGCGCCGCTCGCTCTACCAGCTCCTCAAACCCGCTGATGGTTGAATCGATACTCAATCTTACTCCCCCGCTTTTCAGCTTCAGATGCATCCAACCCGCTTCCCGATCCCGCCGTGTCGAGTAGTAGTTCAGGTTAAATCCGTCCAGTTCCTCCCATTTTATGCGCCGCATTACGGGACCGGACATGACAATGCCGGCTCCGCTCACCTCAAATTGGGTGAATTGCCGGAAAATTGCCCGCAAGCCATACCAGACAAACGCGCATAACAAAAAAACCAGCAGATAAACAATGACAGATATCGGATTTAACAACAAGAGCGGAACGAGCGTCAAGGCAACACCTATGAGGGCGCGCAGATAGCTACCCAAAAGGCTCCGGAGAGGATATGTGAACACCCGTGTCATTGCAGATCCTGTTCCGCCTCCCTATGGAATAGCTCATCCGCTAGTCCGTCGATCAGGGCAAGGGCCCCCTCGATGGTGACAAAACGCACCGCCGCATGGTCTGTCAACACCGCCAACAGCCTATAGAGCGCCGCCCAGATTTCCTCATCATGCACAAGATGATGGGTGAGCAGTCCGGTCGGTTCCAACAGATCCGCTTCCCCTTTTCGTCGTGCCGCCAAATGCCCGGTAACCATTTCCAGAAGCGCAGCCTCCGGTACAACACTCCGATCACCGCGCCAGTTTATTGGGTCAACATGCGTGTTAATCATGGCGAACTTCGGGCGGATCAATGACGCTTTCCGCGCCTTGTAGCGGGAAATACCGATAAATCCGAGATCCGCCAGCACACCAAGATGGTTGTCCGCTATCCTGTTCCAGGGTGGCACCATTATGGGCACAAACTGGTCAGTGAAAATTCGCGCGAGCGTCTCTTTTCCTTTAATAAGGTCGGCATTTACCTCTTCGGCCGCGCGACCCTCTGGGAATTCCGATTTCTTTTCCCCGTTGGCCGCGAAATTCTCGTGGGCGAACCCATGCTGGAGGATCGCGCAATGCTCCAGATGGTTGACTAGCTCTGGGTCGACATTTGCCGGAACGACCGCCAGCGCAAGCGGGAGATCGAAATGTTCCTTCAAATGCAACAGCCGATCGAGCGCGGGTGTCGGCGCGATAACATCATCATCGCGCCACCAGAAAGTCGCAACACGCCCCTCCGATCGCCATAGGTCGAGTTCCCTTTTCAGGCTGCCCCAATCGCTCATTTATTCTTTTCTGCCCATACTTTCAGTAATTCTATCGTTTTCGCCGCGCCATTTACATCAATTTCGGCCCGCGCCGGCGGACCATTCAGGGCGTCATCCACCTTGGCGGCCAGTATTTCAGGAGTAAGCCCGTCTTCATCGGCAATTTGTAGAACGCCTTTCTCAGCGAGCAACCGGGCGCGCAGCGTCTGTTCAGTCTCCAACCCGCCCGCATAAGGCACGATTACCGCGCGGCATTTCGCATGGAGGGTTTCCATCACCGTATTATAGCCTCCCTGACTAATAGATAGCGCAGAATTCATCAAAAGCGTGGTGAAATCGGGCCGCGCGCGCTCGACAGTCACGCCTTCGGGCGCAAGTGCTGTAAGCTCATCAAAAATGTCCTTCTCCACGGTCACACCAACCATCATCCGCCAGATAAGGTCCTTCGCCGAGGTAAGCGCCCGGGCCTTCATCGCGGTCTTCAAGAGATTGGTCCCGACAGCGCCGCCACCGCTGGAGACAATTACCTCGCCCGCGCCGGGGGCATCCGCACCGCCCTTAACACCCGTATGATCGACCACGTAGCCGGTATAGAAAATCTTGCCCCTGATCCGCTCCGTATGGGGGAAGGTCTTATCGAGGGAGATCAGTTCCGGATCGCCATGCACCATGACGTAATCGAAATATTTCTCCACCAGATCCAGCATTTCATCATTCCGGCCAGGCTTTGTCTGCGCCACCAGAATATCCCGAACGGAGGAGATAATGAGCGGGCGGAGATTGTCCTTGCTCGCTGCCTCCAGCATAGGGAGGAGTTCAAACCGCATCTGCCGCCGGCCGAAGGGAAACAGTTCTGTAATCAGCATATCGGGTTTTTGCTCCTGATTGATGTCGAGGAGCATGTTCGCCCGCTTTTGCCGCCTATCCTCGTCGCTCTGCTGCCCGTCCTCATCGACCAGCACCTTGAAATAGAGATCTGTCGCGCGTGTCGCCGGAAGCTGGATCAGCCGCGCACCCCCAAGATCAACATCAATCTCATGCCCTCCGGAGACGACCGTCACGTCGAAGCCCGCGCGCATCATGTTACGAGCCAGTGTTGCCGTCCGCTTGAGCTGCCCGATGCCAAGCAGATGCTGGACATAGAACAGGATTTTCAGCGGATTTGATTGATCTGTCATGCGTCTTCCATAGTGATATTAATGCGTAGCGGCCGAAGGCCGCCGTCGGGACTTACCTCAAACAGATGCCCCGTCGCCCAATCGAAGCTGACCGGAGCCTTATACGTCATGTCCCAGTTATAGGCGAGGGACTTTAACGCGCGTATGACACCCTTGTGAGTGACCGCAATAGTATCCGCCTCAAGCCCCTGAAGCCAGGGTTTCAACCGCGCCACCACATCGGCGGGGCTTTCCCCACCGGGCGGCGTCATATTGATACCGCGGGCTTCATTATATTTGAACTCCGCGCCATATTTCGCCCGGAGATCGGAAAGCGTCTCGCCTTCCCACTCTCCCCAATGCATCTCAATCAACGCAGGCTCGACCTTAAGATCCCTCGCGCCCAGCAGCTCCGCCGTCTCTCGCGTACGTTTCAACGGGCTGGAGGTCCAGTAGAACTTCCCGAATTCAGTGGGCAGGCGCATTTGCGCAAGCTCCCTCCGGCCTAGATCGCTGAGCGGTATGTCCGTTCGGCCCTGAATTCTTTTTTGCAAATTCCAGTCAGTCTTGCCATGCCTGATAACCAGTAATTTGACCATTACAAAGCCCCCCCGATATGCGTCTTTAATATTTCCGCCGCCTTGGCAAGAGTGCGCTCCGCCCGGACGAAATGACGCCCAGCCTGCCCCATTTTTTCGCGCAGGAGCGCATCGGCAAGCAGTTGGTCCACTGCGCTCGCGAAAGCGTCCGCATCTTCCGACGGAGTGAGAAGACCGGTTTCTCCGTCTTTTACAACATCCGGTACACCACGGATATTGCCCGCTACCACGGGAAGGCCGCATCCTTCCGCCTCCAGAAAGGCCATGCCATACGCCTCCCCGCAGGCGGGCCAGACATAGAGATCGGCATAATCATACCAAGCGGGCAAAGCATCGGGCATCATGGCGCCAAGATAGACGGCCTTGTCGCCAATGGGAGTGAGCGCCTCTTCCACTTCGCGGCGCATCTCTCCCTCCCCAACCACCAGAAGCTGCCAATCTTGCGCTTTGACATGCGCAAGCGCCGCACCGAGCTGCTGATAGGACATCAGCTTGTCGCCATCCCGCATCATCGCAACGGCAAGCAGATTCTTCACCCCTCGCCTGCCGCCCGCGTTCACAATCGCGTCCTCAATATCGACCGGGGCGGCATTTGCGAGGAATGTGTCGATATCTAAAAACGGCGGCAGCAGAACCAACTTGTTGTTGGGCGAGACAAGTGGTTTCAAGCATTCCCCATCCAGCCGGGTCATATGAAAGACCGCCCGCGCGGTGCTGATGGCGCTTGCGGCTGCCTC
>CALEMG010000468.1 GCA_937910835.1 uncultured Alphaproteobacteria bacterium
GGGGTTATCTCTCCCGCCGTCAGGTGTCGGACGCGGCGGTGGCGTCCTTTCGGTTAGGGTTCGCGCCAAATGGCAGAACCGCCTTGAAAGAAGCGTTGATCGCCCGTGGCGTGACAGAGGCAACGCTGATCGAAGGGGGGCTTATCATCAAGCCGGAGGATGCCCGGGAAAGCTATGACCGCTTTCGCGACCGCTTGATGTTTCCCATCACGGACCGGCGAGGCCGCATAATCGCCTTTGGCGGACGGGCGCTTGGCGACGCGCCTGCCAAATATCTTAACTCCCCGGAAACCCCGCTCTTTCACAAGGGGCATGTACTTTATAATCTGGCACTGGCCCGTCAGAAGACGTTTGACACAGGTATGATTATCGTTGCCGAAGGCTATATGGATGTCATTGCACTGAGTGAAGCGGGTTTCACGCAATCGGTTGCACCGCTTGGGACAGCCATTACGGAAGATCAGCTGCAAATCTTGTGGAAGATGGCAGCGGAACCCATTTTATGCCTTGATGGAGACACAGCGGGCTGGCGAGCGGCTTTGCGCGCGTCGGAGCGTGCTTTGCCGCTTCTACGACCGGGCCATTCTCTCAGATTTGCACTACTCCCGGCCGGGCTCGATCCGGATGACCTTATCCGTAAAGAGGGTGCCGGGGCGATGAAGGACATCCTCGATAAAGCCTTGCCGCTGTCGGAGATCCTCTGGCGGAAGGAGACGGAAGGCCGTTCCATCGACACACCTGAGCGGAAAGCGGCCCTTGAAAAAGCCCTGTACGGTTTGTGCGATGACATGCGTGATCCGGCGGTGCAGGGGCATTATCGCAGTTTTTTTAAAGAAAAACTCTGGCAGACTTTTCGAAAGAAACAGGGGGCGCCTGACCGATCTGTAAACGGGCGATCAGATCGCGTCCGATTCGGCCGATTCGCGAATCAGAAGGGTGATTCGCTAAAAATGCCGTCTACCGCCCTTCGAAAGCCCACTGTGCCTGATGGTGGTCGGCGTGAGGAATTGATCTTGTTAACCGCGGTAAATCACCCGGAAATAATGGAAAATCACTTTGACACCTTGGCGTCCCTGCATCTCGCCAGCCCTCAACTTGACAGAATACGGCGTGCGATAATAGATATTGCAACGGTCGAATCATCACTTGACTATTCAGGCATGGCGCACCATCTAGCTAAACGTAATTTGTCTGAACAGGTAAAGAGATTGCAAGGGCCGACAACCAAGTCGTTGGACTGGTTTGTTGATCCTGCTGCGGCTTATGAAGATGCGCTGAACGCGTGGCTGCATATTGTGGCCCGCCACAAACTGGAGGCGCTGCAAAAAGACCTGGAAGCAGCGGAGCGTCAATTGGGGGAAAACGCAACGGCGGAAAATCTCGATCGGTTGAAGATGGCGAAGAAAGCATTGGAGGAGGCCTCGGGTAATGAGGCGAACCTTGACGGTTTTGGGCTGGCGTCCGGTCGCAATAAAATTGTTTAGACAGGCAAGGCCATTTGGACCCGCAAGGCCGGGGCAGATATAACGGAATTTTTCAGGAGTTAAAATTTATGGCGACAAAGAGTGCGGAAGCCGTTGATACGTCGGATCAGAGCGATGAAAGTCCCGATAGCCCGTTGATTGATGCTTCGCAAGCAGCCGTTAAGAAGATGCTCGCGAAAGCGAAGGAAAAGGGATATGTGACCTTCGACGAGTTAAACGCGGTGCTGCCTCAGGATCAGATGTCGTCGGAACAGATTGAGGACACCATGTCCCTGCTGTCGGAAATGGGCATCAATGTCGTCGAGAACGATGAAGAGGGTGGCGATGAAACACCTGCGGCGCAAAGTAGTGACAGTGATGACGATGAAGATGACGTTCCGGAAAAAAGCGTAAAGGAAACGCCGGAAAAGCCTGCGTCTACGGCTGGCGATCGCACAGATGATCCTGTCCGGATGTACTTGCGTGAGATGGGTACGGTGGAGCTTCTTTCGCGTGAGGGTGAAATCGCCATCGCAAAAAGGATCGAGGCGGGCCGCGGGAAGCTCATCGGCGCTATTTGTGAAAGCCCGCTTACCATCCGCGCCATTCTGAACTGGCGCGAATTGATGCTTCAGGAAAAACTCCTGCTTCGCGATGTGATCGACCTTGATGCTACTTATGGCGCCGGTGCGGCGGCAGAAAAGGCGCTGCAGGAAGGGTTCAGTGAAGATAGCGAGGATGACGAACTCCCTGCCGCTGGTCTGGACGATAACGAGGAAGACACGGATTCCGATTCCGAGGAAAGTAAAGACGACAGCGAGGAGGAAGACGGCGAAGAAGGCAGCAGCAAAGCAAGCGAGGAAGATGACGAGGATGACGCCGAAGAAAACACGATGTCCCTCGCGGCCCTTGAAGAGACGCTGAAACCGGAAGTCTTCGAGCGCTTCGACGAAATTGCCAAGACATATAAAAAGCTGCATAAGCTTCAGGAAGCCCGTCTAACGGCGGCGCTTGAGAATGAATCCGTTTCCAATTCGCAGGAAAAGAAGTACGAAAAGCTGAAACTTGAGTTGGTGAAGCTTATGGACGACGTCCACCTTACTAATAACCGGATTGAGGCGCTGGTCGACCAACTGTACGGCATTAATCGTCGGCTGATGAGCCTTGAAGGCAAGCTCTTGCGTCTGGCTGAGCGCCACAAGGTTTCTCGAGCAAGTTTCCTGGAAAATTACTTCGGAAATGAGCTCGACCCCGGCTGGGTAGACAAAATGGGGATCCTCAAGGCTAAGGGGTGGAAGGATTTCGTTGCCAACGAGACGAGTAATATTGGCGAAATCCGTACCGAAATCATCAAGATCAGTTCCGAATTCGGAATGCCGATGAATGAATTCCGCCGCATCGTGAGCACGGTGCAGCAGGGCGAACGGGAGGCAAGTCGGGCCAAGAAGGAAATGGTCGAAGCAAACCTCCGTCTTGTTATCTCCATTGCCAAGAAATACACCAATCGCGGCCTGCAGTTTCTGGATCTCATCCAGGAAGGAAATATTGGTCTGATGAAAGCGGTAGATAAATTCGAGTACCGCCGTGGCTATAAATTTTCGACCTATGCCACATGGTGGATACGACAGGCGATTACCCGCTCAATCGCCGATCAGGCTCGCACTATCCGTATTCCGGTGCATATGATTGAGACGATCAATAAGCTTGTTCGAACCTCGCGTCAGATGCTGCATGAGATTGGCCGTGAGCCGACGCCGGAAGAACTGGCGGTCAAGCTCGGCATGCCGCTTGAAAAAGTGCGCAAGGTCATGAAAATCGCCAAGGAGCCGATCAGTCTCGAAACACCGATCGGCGACGAGGAAGATAGTCATCTCGGCGATTTCATCCAGGATGAAAATGCCGTTCAGCCGTTGGACGCGGCAATCCAGTCGAACTTGCGCGAAACCACGACTCGGGTTTTGGCCTCTCTCACTCCGCGTGAAGAGCGTGTGCTCCGTATGCGCTTCGGCATCGGAATGAATACCGATCACACACTGGAGGAGGTTGGCCAGCAATTCTCGGTTACCCGTGAACGCATTCGTCAGATCGAGGCAAAGGCGCTTCGCAAGTTGAAGCACCCGAGCCGTTCACGCAAACTAAGAAGCTTCCTTGATACCTGATGGTTCCTTGACGGGCCGATAAATTTGATGGAAATTTCATTTCGTCAATTGCGCCCCTTTTCTGAACAGGCTAAATAGTCACGGATAGAGGCTATTCACGTCAGTTTGTTATGACGGAACATAATTCGGGCCTGTAGCTCAGCTGGTTAGAGCCGTCCGCTCATAACGGACTGGTCGTAGGTTCAAGTCCTACCGGGCCCACCACTCATTCAGAGGCGAACCTTGGTCCAATCCAGGTTCGCCCCTGAACCCCGCAGTTCCGGGGCTTTTGAGGTTATCCTCTGATCTCAGAGAAGCTTGGAGTGGCTCCATAAGACCGCAAATCCCCATTCGTCTCTACAGGCCACTTTCAGTGTCCAATCCATTGATATTCTTGCTGGCATTGTCAGAGTAAAATGACCAAACACTAAAATGAAGCGCGGCGTAATTTTTCAAGCAGCGAATTGACGCCAGTCTGTAAGAGCGGTTTCTCGATTAAGTTTGAATCGTAGTCGGCTTGTGAGGTGGCGTTCCAAGTTAAAATGATTGTGAACTGAAGAATGGATTGAGACGAATTTCTGCAATGATTTTGCTGCTCTAAATTTGATCATCGCCCGTTCTCGTCGTCGGAAGGGTTGGTGTGAATTCTCAGCCCGATTATTCAACCACCGGCCGGTTTCCTGGCGATCTGCATTGCCTATTTCTTTCATTGCAGCGCGATAGGAGCGAAGCTTATCCGTCACAATAATTTTCGGATTGCCATATCGCTTCATGGCTTTCTTCAGAAACTTCAGAGCAGCACTACGGTTACGTCGCTTTGTGACAAAAGCTTCAAGAACCTCTCCTTCATGATCGACCGCTCTCCAAAGGTAATGCATTTCACCGTTGATCCGGACAAATACTTCATCTATGTGCCATTGCCACTGTGCCGAATGGCGCTGAGTTCCGGCTCTTTTCTTTCTGATTTCTGCTGCAAATAAAGGCCCAAAACGGTTCCACCAAGCCCGGACTGTTTCGTAGCTTACGTCGATCCCACGCTCATGAAGAATATCTTCGACCTGACGCAACGAAAGTGGATATCGAACATACATCATGACGGCCAAGCGAATAATTTCAGGCGACGTTTTGAAATAACGGAATGGATTTTTCATTTAGAAAATGTAAATCCAGCATCGCCACGGCTCAAGCCATTTTCCTCTGACAATGCCGTTTGAAGTCATCATGGTGGTCGTCCTTGGCGGTATCCGCCTGCGGGGCGGCCGCGGCGGCGTTTTCAATCTGCTGATCGGCGTCATGCTGATCAGCGTCCTGCATAATGGCATGACGCTTTTGAATTTGTCGGGCCAGGTCCAGAATCTGGTCAAGGGGCTGATACTTATCTCGGCTATTGTCATCGACAATTACATTAACCCCAGAGATGCCGAGACCGATACCCAGGGAGATCTTTAAGACAGAACCGGTTCATAACCATAATAGGGAGAATGAGTATGCTAAAATCTGTGAAGCGAAATATCTGCTTAGGCGTTGCGACAATGCTGACGGCCGGATTGATGTCCGCCGCGTCAATCGCCAGCGCCGCCTCCGTCTATGAGGGAAAGAAAGTCATCTTTATTCCGATAGCCATGGGGATCACATTGACAGAGGGCTGGTCAAGAGGGATGGAAGAGCAGGCCAGACTGAACGGCTTTGACTATGAAGTTCGGGATGCCGCCTTCAATATGAAAGCGATGTCTGAAATCTTTGCGAAGGCCATCAACGACAAGCCGGACATCATCGTTGCCCATAACCCGACAGTTCAGCTTCTTGCCCGCCTTATTCGCCAGGCCGAGTCAAATGGGATCAAGGTTTTGCAGATCAACCTGCAATCGAACCAGAAATCAACTGCCTTCGTCGGGGCGAACTGGTCCCGTATCGGCAAGGAGGTCGCCGAGGATATCGTCGCTGCCTGTGGTGAAGGCAGCGGAAAGTCGGGCAAGGTCGCGATCATTCCGGGGCAGCTTACGGCCGCGGACAGTGTGATGATGAATGAGGCGACAATGGCCGTCTTCGCGAAGCATCCCGAAATTGAAGTTGTGTCCAATCAGGCGTCCGACTGGGAGCCGGAAAAAGCCCGCCAGATTACCGCGACCGTGTTGCAGCAGAACCCTGATCTTTGCGCCGTTTTTGGGCATTGGGGAATTCACACA
>CALEMG010000469.1 GCA_937910835.1 uncultured Alphaproteobacteria bacterium
ACGCGTATTGTTACTATATTGTACGTCGGCGCGAAAATACCTTTCAAGTGGGTCATTCCCTTCATTGTGATTGGCGCAGTCTTGCCCTTTTTTCTCGGGGGGTATGCGACCTTCCAAGGCACCTTGATAATGATCTATGCCATAGCAATCCTCGGCTTGAATTTGCTGACAGGATTTAATGGGCAGTTTTCGCTTGGTCATAGCGCCTTTTACGCTATCGGGGCCTATACGGCCGCCATTCTTGTGTATCATCTTGACTGGCAAGTGTATGCGGCTATTCCGATTGGAGGCGTGGTTTGTTTCTTCGCAGGGTTCCTGTTTGGCCTACCTGCGCTGCGCCTTGAGGGACTCTATCTCGCCTTGGCAACCTTTGCATTGGGCGTATCAATACCGCAAATCCTGAAATCGTCGCATCTGGAAGGGCTGACCGGAGGGGTGCATGGCTTGGATGTCTTCCGTCCCGACGTTCCCGCTTTTCTGGTTGAGAACTTTGACCTGACTATGGATCAGTGGTGGTATTTGATCGTATTCGTGGTGATGCTCTTTTTGTTCTGGATCGCCTGGAACCTGATCAATAGCAGGACAGGTCGTGCCATGATGGCCATACGGGACAATCCAATCGCAGCGAAATCGATGGGTGTGAATGCTTCTTTATATAAATCGCTTACCTTCGGTGTCAGTGCTTTCTATACAGGCATTGCCGGTGCGATAGCCGCTATTGTGATTGAGTTTGTGGCACCGGACAGCTTTACATTTCAGCTTTCCATATTGCTGTTTATCGGAATGGTAGTAGGTGGGACAGGCTCTATATGGGGGGCAGTTTTCGGCGGCGTTTTCATACTGACAGTACCTAATTTTGCGGAAGAAATTTCGACAGGCCTTTCCTATGCCATTTTTGGCGTTATTCTTATATTGGTGATTTATGTCATGCCCTCAGGTTTTGCGGGGTTAGTAAATCTTCTAAGGGTTCGAATAAAAAATATGCTATAAACTCTTAGTTGGAAGTGTGAAGAAAATTCGTATTAATAAGATACGGTAATAAATAACAGGAGGTACTAATGAATACCGGGAGAAAATTAGCGATCACCTTCGCTGCTGTTGCCGCAATGGGAATGGCCGCGACGTCGGCTTTAGCTGACAAAATGTACGATACGGGTGCGACCGATGATTCCATTAAGATCGGTAACACGATGCCATATAGCGGCCCTGCGGCGGCTTATGGTCAGATTGGTAAGTCCACCGCTGCTTATTTCGACAAGATCAATAAGGAAAACGGTGGCGTAAACGGTCGGAAGATCGAGTTTATTTCGTTGGACGACGCTTATAGCCCGCCAAAAACGAAAGAGCAGATTCGTAAGCTTGTTGAACAGGAAGAAGTGCTATTCATCTTCGAAAGCCTGGGAACGCCAACGAATTCGGCAATTCACAATTATATGAACAAGAAAAAAGTCCCGCAGCTGTTTGTCGCAACTGGCGCCACGAAATGGGGAGATCCTGAAAACTTCCCTTGGACGATGGGCTGGCAGCCGAGCTATCAGACAGAAGGTAAGTTGTTTGGGGCTTATATTCTTGAAAATGTGAAGGATCCGAAAGTAGCCATTCTTTATCAGAACGACGACTATGGTAAGGACTATGTCCATGGCTTGCGGGAATTCTTGGGTGATAAAGCGGATTCCATTATCGTTGCCGAAGAAAGCTACGAAGTTACGGACCCGACGATCAACTCACAGATGATCAAGCTTAAGGACAGCGGTGCTAACGTCTTTTTTAACGTTTCAACACCAAAGTTTGCGGCCCAGGCCATCAAGAAATTCCGGGAGTTAAACTGGGATGCTGTTTTCCTGAATAACTCCGTCTCCAATTCAGTGGGTTCTGTTTACAAGCCTGCCGGCCTTGATAATTCCAAGGGTATCATTTCCCTGTTGTATTACATGGATATCACCGATCCAAGTAACTTCGAGACAGAAGGATACAAGAAGTGGTCGAAATTCATGGATGAGTATTATCCAGATGGCGATAAAACCAGCGCATTCACTGCATATGGGTACCTTGTAGGCCAGACAATGGAGCAGGTATTGAAGCAGGCTGGTGACAATCTGACGCGTGCAAACATCATGAAAGAAGCCGCCAACCTGGATTTGGAACTGGATATGATGCTTCCAGGCATTAAAATTCAAACCGGTCCGAATGACTTCTATCCGATTGAGGCAATGATGCCGGTTGAGTTTAACGGCGAGAAGTTTAATTCACTGGGCAAGGTTGTGTCTGTAAACTAATCAGGTCTCTGATCTGAAAAAGAGAGGGCAGGGGATGTCAGCATCCTCTGCCCTTTTTGTATGCTCACTTTTGCGGGCTGAGGACGATGCGGCCTTTAACGTTTCCGGCCTGCAGGTCCGTGAGGGCGCTGTTCACCTCATCAAGCGGGCGAACTTCGTAAGGGATGGGTGCAACTTTCCCTGCCCGAACGAGCGCCATTAACTCATGCATTTCTTCAAGGCTTCCGACGTAGGAGCCCTGGATCGTCCGCATCATAAGTGGCAGCATCGCGATCGACAGAGGCATGGAATCCCCAAACAAGCCGACCGTCACCATATGGCCGCCCTTTCTTAATCCGTTAAATCCAAAGAGCGAGGTTGCAGGAGCCCCCACAAAGTCGATGGAACCGGCCGCACCTCCATTCGTGATTTCCTGAAGTTTGGCGAGTGCAGCTTCCGGATCGCTGTTATCAATGGTTTCATGCGCACCTGATTGTCGGGCGATAGACCGCTTCGTATCATCAATGTCGGCAACAATGATTTTTGCCTTCACGACGCTTGAGGCGAAATGCACCGCAGAAAGACCGACCCCCCCGGCGCCAATGATAACAAGATGATCATCCTCGTGAAGATGGGAGAGTTTCTTAAGAGCGCTATAGGCCGTCAGGCCGGAGCAGGCATAAGTACAGGCGAGCTCTGTTGGGACGCCATCATAGGGGATCAGATATTTCGGGTGGGGCGCGATCACTTCATTCGCATAACCGCCGTTATAACGAGTGCCGACAGTTTGCGGTGCCATACAGAGGAGCTCGTCCCCTGCCAGGCAGACATTGCATTTTCCGCAGCCAATCCAGGGAAAGACAATGCGTTTGTCGCCGATTTCCACTCCTTCCGCATCGGGACCAAGCGCGGCGACTTCGCCGACAACTTCATGCCCCAAAGTGAACGGAAGCTTCATGCGTTGCAATAGGTCCATCTTCTGGCCTCCGCCGAGGTCGAAAAAGCCCTCCCAAATATGCAAATCACTATGGCAAACACCGCAAGCAGTGACATTCAATAGCACTTCGGTCCCTTTGGGTTCCGGTGTTGGGTAATCTCGAGCCTGTAACGGCTCGCCAAACTGGATGATCTGCTGGCAATGCATGGTTATTCTCCCCATTTGTTTGTTTTTAATTGGAGAAAACATGCTAGCTCGTTTCGCGAGCGGCGGCCAGAATTTCTGTATCAGAATCTCGCGCCTGTAGCTTATCGTTAGGATTGCAGACGATTGCTGAAAAGGTAGCGCCCGTCGCGAAGCTCTGAAAAGAAGTCCTTGACGGACGGGTGTGACACCGGCTTTCCGCTCGCGTCAATCAGAAGGTTTTGCTCAGATACATAGGCCTCATAAGTCGTTTCGGCATTCTCCGCAAACAAGTGATAAAAGGGCTGATCTTTCTTGGGGCGAACCTCTTCAGGGATAGATTCCCACCATTCCTCGCTGTTGCTAAAGGTGGGATC
>CALEMG010000470.1 GCA_937910835.1 uncultured Alphaproteobacteria bacterium
GTTCGTGTAGGGCAGGTTTTTCGAGCCCGGAATATGTCCGCTGCGCAATCCTTCCCGCGGCTCGGGCTCCGTGCCCTCAAACCGGCCGGCGGAGCGGGCGTCGAGGACCTGTTCGCGAGAGGCAGTGACATTGCGCGCCACCTGGTCCTTCTCGCGCAGCATGAAGCTGTTAATGCGGGAGGTGAAATGCCGCTCGGCGGGCAGTACCGGTGCGTCGTCGACGGGGCGTCCTTCCGCCTTCCATTTCGGCAGGCCGCCGTCGAGAATGGCAACATCCTGATGACCGAACAGACGGAGCAGCCACCAGGCGCGGGCCGCACTAACAATACCGAGGCTGTCATAGACAACAATCCGGTTCCCATCGCCAAGGCCGAGTTTTCTCATCCGGGAGGAGAATTTCTCCGGGCTTGGCACCATATGGGGCAGCGGGTTGTCGGTATCGGCAATCTCATCAATATCGAAGAAGACGGCGCCGGGGATATGTTCCGCGTCATATTCCGCCCGTGGATTGCGATTTGTCGCCGGCATATGCCATGAGGCATCGACGATGCGTACATCCGGGGCGTTGGCATGTTCCGCCAGCCAGTCAGTGGAGACAAGGGAAGATGAATTTACGTAGGACATATTTCTCTTTTCACATTTCTTTTGTGTCTTTGTGCGATTTATTCAGCAAATACTAGCGACACTCGCCGGTTTTGCCGACCCTTCTTTTCAATTTTTCTGACCCGGACCTCCCCGATTTCGGACGTGTTGCGCACATGAGTGCCGCCGCAGGGTTGCAGATCCACCCCATCGACCTTGATCAGGCGGATGCGCCCCGCGCCGCGCGGGGGCTGGACAGACATGGTTTTCACGAGATCAGGCTTGGCGTCGAGTTCTTCTTCGCTGATCCAGTCGCTGGTTACCGCGTGGTTTTCGTTGATAATCCGGTTGAGCTCCGCTGTGATCTCTTCCTTGTCGAGTGTTGCCTCCGGCAGGTCGAAATCGAGCCGTCCCTTACCGTCGGAAACCTGCCCGCCTGTCACCGGGTAGGGCAGCACTGCCGAGAGGAGATGCAGGCAGCTGTGCATGCGCATGAGGCGGTGGCGGACGTCCCAGTCGATCTCAGCGGTCACCGTGGCGCCGATGTCGGGAAGGTTGCTTCCCTCTGCGGGGACATGGACAACCTCGTCCGGGGCGTCACCCTTGACCGCTGTCGCAATCTCAATCGCCGTGCCGTCGGATAAAATCAGGCGACCGCAATCGCCTGGCTGTCCACCGCCGGTGGGATAGAAAACCGTCTGGTCCAGGATAATGCCGCCCCGCTCGTTCACGCCCGTCACCACCGCCGACGTTTGGGTCAGATAGGCGTCGTCGCGAAAGAGGGGCAATGTCATGGCAGGCTCCGGGTCGTGTGATTAACTCGCGCCGGTCAACCAGGGGGCGATCGGCAGGTTCTTTTCTTTGAGCATATCAATGTCCATCAATTTGCTAAAGTATTTTTGCGCTGTATCGCACAGAACCGTGACAATCACATGGCCGGGACCCATTTCCTTCGCCATGCGGATAGCACCGGCGACATTGATACCGGTGGAAAGGCCCATCTGTAAGCCTTCATGGATGTTGAGATCGTAGAGTACATCGAGCGCTTCCGTATCGTCGATCTGGAACGGCATGTCGATATCGAGACCCTCCAGATTGGCAGTAATGCGGCCCTGTCCGATGCCTTCGGTAATGGAGCTGCCCTCGGATTTCATCTCGCCATTCTTATAGTAGTTATAGAGCGCCGCGCCCATCGGATCGGCAAGGCCGATCTTGACGCCGGGGTTCTTCGCCCGGAGCGCGGTTGCAACCCCCGCAAGCGTGCCGCCGCTTCCCACCGCACAGATAAAGCCATCGATCTTGCCGTCGGTCTGGTCCCATATTTCCGGGCCCGTCGTGTCGATATGGCCCTGGCGGTTGGCGACATTGTCGAACTGGTTCGCCCAGATGGCGCCGCCCGGGTGGGTTTTGGCCAATTCTTCTGCTAGTCGGCCGGAGTATTTAATATAGTTATCCGGGTCTTTGTAGGGTTTCGCCGGGACGAGGCGCAAATCCGCACCGCAGTATCGGAGCAGGGCCTTCTTTTCATCCGTCTGCGTTTCGGGCATGACGATGACCGTCTTGTAGCCCTTGGCATTCGCCACCAGCGCGAGGCCGATGCCGGTATTTCCCGCTGTCCCCTCGACGATCAGCCCGCCGGGTTTCAGGAGGCCTTTTGCCTCGGCATCCTTGACGATAGCAAGCGCGGCGCGGTCTTTCACCGATCCACCGGGATTGAGGAACTCGGCCTTGCCGTAAATGTCGCAGCCCGTGGCTTTCGAGGCGGCGGTCAGGCGGATAAGCGGCGTGTTGCCGATGCTGTCGATAAAGTCTTTGCGGATTTCCATGGCGGGCTATGTGGTTCTTTCTAATTACCATCGTATTTCTGTTAATCTGGCAATTTACCCCGGAAGCGTCAAGCGTTGTGGGTGAAATTAATTTTGATCCATTGTTGAAGCGGGATTTACGTCGCGCCAATAAAGTTTGCTTTCTAACTATTGACGAAATAAGTGGAATATTGTTATAATATAAGTATAGCAAATATTTTAAAATGTACGTATTTATCATTTTTATGTTGTGTGAGTTTGTATTTTAAGCATTTTTCTCAACCAACTTTACCCTTCTCTTCAGGCGCAACGCTTCAACCTCCGATGCGAAATGTTTGCGTATTTGTATTTCCGACTACTCCAAAGATACTGCAGGAACGGCAGAATGCCGTCTGTGGCTGGATTACGAGCAAAGCAACAAATCAGCATTTTATGATTGAGAGGAACTATGACATCCAAATTGACTGGCGCTCGCACGGCGCGGGAAACTCCTTTGACGCCGCCATCGACAGATCACAACGTCATATCGACCAACAGTGACAGGGGCATAAAATTACGCCCCCGGCCTCGCGCCAATCCTTCGGACAGACATAGAAAACCAAATAATAAGGCGCGGGAGCCGCGCCTCTTTTCCATGCTGACGGGCGAGCAGATTCGAATTACAGAACTGATCGCGCGGGGCTTTCACCTGCGTACGGCGGGCCTTGGAATGCGGACGCAAACCTATCGCTGGCAACCG
>CALEMG010000471.1 GCA_937910835.1 uncultured Alphaproteobacteria bacterium
GGCGCCGGATTCCTTCAGTACTGTTTCTTCTCGTCCGAGTATCTGTCCATCTCTGGTGACTGCTGAGCGAATACGGATTTCCGCATTTTCACGACAAAGGCAGGTCATTTGCTCCTCCCGCCGCGAGTTAATGAGAGAAACACTGCGGCCAGACTTTTTCGCTAGAATGGCGGCGTAGGGTTCCAGCGAACAATCAAATTTGAGGCCAAAACCGCCCCCTACGGCAGGCACAGTAACCTGTACTTGCGCATCTGGAATGCCCAATACTTTTGCAGTGACGTGCCGGACAGTCCACGGCACTTGTGTCGATGTTTGAATATGATAACGACCATCCTCAAAAGAGGCGACCACTGCACGGGGTTCAAACGGCACGTGGCTTTGTCGGCCAACCCTATAACATCCTTCAACAATTTCGACATCGTCGCGAGAAAACGCAGCATTCGTATCGCCGCGTTCAACAGTCGCTTCCCAAGCGACGTTTCCGCTTCGCGCCGCGCCAGCATAAAGGATTTCGTATTTTTCCCAATCCGGATGAACAAGCGGTGCGTTCTTACTCAGTGCGTCTTCCATGGTTAGAACAGCGGCATCTCTTTCAAGCGTTACTTTTATTGCCGCCGCTGCGGCTTCAGCCTGCGCCTTCGTTAAGGCCGCCACCGCAGCAATTGGTTCCCCATGATAACGGATAACGTCACCGGCAAAAATAGGTTGGTCAGAAATGCCAATGCCGTGAAGGCCCGGGGCATCCAAATGGGTCGCAATCGCTTTTACGCCGGGCATTTTTAATGCTTCAGACGTATCAATGCTGATCAAACGGGCGCTCGGGACCTCGGCACGAAGTAGCACGGCATGAAGAACGTCTGAGCTTTCCATATCCATTGTATACTTGGTGCGCCCACGCAATTTATCTCGTGAGTCACGACGCGGGAAGTTCATGACAGCGTCATTCGAATTGAATTTGCTGCTCATCGCGCGACCTTTTCAGTTTCTTGCGATGGAATCTGTTCCAGCTCCTGCAAGGACATTAGGGCATCGATAATGCGTTCATAACCTGTACATCGACAGATGTTTCCTGTCATCGCAGATTTCACTTCATCTCGTCCTGTATTTGGGTTTTCTTTTAGGAATGCGGAGAGGCTCATAACCATGCCGGGGAAACACATGCCGCATTGGACAACATCAAAGTCCTCAAAAGCCTGTTGGACAGCATTAAGTTCTTCTACTGGCGCAATGCCTTCAATGGTGGTGACCTCGGCACCGTCTAGAACCCCGATCGGTTGCAGGCAGGCCATGATGGGTTTGCCGTTGACGTGAACAGTGCAAGCACCGCAAAAACCTTCGGCGCAAACAGCCTTTGTTCCGGTCAGGCGGAAATGGTTACGGAGCACTTCCAATAGGGAGGACCGCGGATCTCCATCGTACGCGCTTGCGTCGCCATTAATGGCCAGATTTACGGTCATCGGTTACTCCTATCATATTCTGAGGCGACCTCTTCAAACGCGCTAGCAGCAAGAACGGGCAACATTCTTTTGCGTTACCAACCG
>CALEMG010000472.1 GCA_937910835.1 uncultured Alphaproteobacteria bacterium
ACCTAAATCAATTGCGTAAATATCATCTGGTTTTTTCAAGCGGTTCTTGTTGATCACAGAGTTAATCTGGGTATGACCAAGGGGATAATACTCCTCACCCACGACTTTCAGGCCCAGCTTTTCGATATGCTTGCGAGCAATCTTGTTGGAGGTACGCGGCCAGATATAGTCGGAACCGAGAAGGTAGAAGGATTTAGCGCCCTTCGTTTTCGCTACCCAGTCCAGACCGGCGATAATCTGTTGCGTTGCTTCCTGCCCAGTATAGATAACGTTCGGCGATTCTTCCAAGCCTTCATAGAAGGTCGGGTAGTAAAGGAAACCGTTATACTGCTCGAAAACCGGCAGAACAGCCTTGCGGCTGGCGGAAGTCCAGCAGCCCATAACGGACGCAACTTTGTCATTCACGAGCAGCTTCTTCGCCTTCTCGGCGAAAGTCGGCCAGTCTGACGCGCCATCTTCCTGAATATATTTAATCTTGCGGCCCAGAATACCGCCCTGGGCGTTAATTTGTTCAATGGCCAGCTTTTCAGCCTGAACAGAACCAGTTTCGGAAATTGCCATCGTGCCGGTAATCGAATGCAAAATGCCGATGGTGACCTCATCATCGGTGACCGCCAGCCCCGTGGTATTGACCGCCGCGGTCGGATAATCCGCCGCCTTGAGGAATTTCGGCGCAAAAAGCGACGCGGCGAGTGCCGTTCCGCCCATCAACACCGAGCGGCGTGACGCTTCCGTTGTCTTGATTGATTTTTTAGGTGTATCGGACATTTCTTTCTCCTTATGAACCTGCCTGTTCAGTCCCTAGCAACAGCGCTCATCGCTGCCTTGCACAAAAGACTGGAGAAAAATGTTGCAATGCAACATACGTCGTTTAACGTATGTGCATGCGCCTTTTGACGGTGCATAAATTGAATGGGAAATACGGGGCCGGAAAAAGGGGAAACGAATTCGAAGGCGAAGTAGGCATTGAAATGACACCCTTCTCCACAGGGAAATAGAGATGAAACCAATTTTTGGCGTCATGCGTGAGCGGCGGCGATATAATCAATGGGTTGCGAATGAAACTCTGGAAGATTTTGCGCTGCGTTTCACAGCCCGCCGCGCGCGGCGCTGGTCATACCTTCGGGTTACCAACACAGCCCTTGGCTCCATTTCCTTCCTCGCGCTCGAGGCCATCGGCGGTGCAATCACACTCCGCTACGGGTTTGATACCGCCATCACGGCGATTATGCTGGTCGGCTTTTTGCTGTTTCTAACAGGCATTCCAATCAGCTATTACGCTGCTAAATATGGCGTCGATATCGATCTTTTGACGCGCGGAGCCGGCTTTGGCTATATCGGATCGACCGTTACTTCGCTGATCTATGCCTCTTTCACCTTTATTTTCTTCGCGTTGGAAGCCGCGATACTGAGCTTTGCGCTTAATCTCTGTTTCGACATTCCCATCGGCCTGGGGTATATCCTCAATGCCCTTGTCGTCATACCGTTGGTGACTCATGGCTTTACCAAAATCTCCAAATTCCAGGCCTGGACACAGCCCTTTTGGATCGTCCTCCATATTCTCCCCTTCGTGCTTCTGGCCGCGGCAGGCTATGACATTGACAGCTGGACGGCCTTTGAAGGGTTCGGCCCACCTGAGGCCGGAGGCATGACCCTTGTGATGCTCGGTGCGGCGTCCGGCGTTGTCTTCTCCCTCATCGCCCAGATTGGAGAGCAGGTTGATTTTATTCGTTTTCTTCCCGAACCAAAGACCCGAAATGATAAAGCAAAATGGTGGGGATCGCTGATGTGCGCCGGTCCCGGCTGGACCATTCTTGGCGTCGCAAAAATGCTGGCAGGCTCTTATCTTCTGACCTTCGCGATATCGACAGGAGTCTCCTCGGATATCGCTGCTGACCCCAACCAGATGTATTTCGCCGCTTTCAGTCAAGTTATCGAAAACCCGATCCTCGTGCTCTCTCTCACCGGCGCTTTCGTAATCTTGAGCCAGCTCAAGATCAATGTGACCAATGCCTATGCGGGCTCCATCGCTTGGTCGAATTTCTTCTCGCGCCTGACCCACAGTCATCCCGGACGCGTTGTCTGGATGGTGTTTAATGTCGCAATTGCCCTGATGCTCATGAACCTAGGGGTTTTCGGCGCGCTCGAAACGACACTCGCCGTTTATTCCCATGTCGCACTCGCCTGGATCGGCACAATTGTTTCCGATCTCGTCATCAATAAACCACTTGGCCTCAGCCCACCACATATCGAATTCCGCCGTGCCTATCTTTATGACATCAATCCGGACGGCCATGGTGCCATGGCGAGTGCCTGTATCGTCTCTTTTCTGGCCTATTTCGGGCTGTTTGGCGAAACGGCAATGTCTCTATCTTCCTTTATCGCACTCTTTACCGCCATACTGGTTGCGCCGTTGATCGCCTTTACGACAAAAGGGCGATACTATATCGCACGCGCTGCTGCCGATATTCCCAAAACGCTTGAGACATGCTGCATCTGCGAATATCGCTTCGATGCGGAGGATATGGCCGACTGCCCTTTTTACGAAGGACCTATTTGTTCGCTCTGCTGTTCTCTGGATTCAGTCTGCCGGGACGCCTGTAAGCCCTTTGCCCGTATTGACCAACAAACTAATCAGTTTCTGAACTGGGCTTTTCCGAAGAAAATCGTCATTTTATTACAATCACGCATGGCGCAGTTTTCAATCCTGACATCGGTAATTGCGGGACTTATCGGAGGCGTCCTTTGGATAATTCGGAATCAGGCTGGAACTGACAGCTTCGATATAACCCTGACCCTGATTTTCTCCGGCCTGCTTTTTATTGTCGGGGTGTCGGTTTGGCTGTTCATTCTTGCCCATGAAAGCCAGCACGCCGCCTGGCAGGAAAGCAACTTGCAATCCCAACGGCTGATGCGCGAAGTTCGCGCCCACCAGCGCACAGATGCCGAACTACAGGACGCCCGCGATAAGGCTGAAGCTGCCAGCCAGGCGAAGAGCCGGTATATGATGGGGCTCAGCCATGAGCTTCGTACGCCGCTCAACGCCATTTTTGGCTACGCGCAAATTCTCTATAAGGATCCCAATACGCCCCCCATCCGAAAAGAGGCCGTTTCCGTCATCCGCCGCTCCGCAGAGCATTTATCGGGGCTGATAGAGGGACTGCTGGATATCTCAAAAATCGAGGCTGGTCGGATCGAAATTTATCGTGATCAGATCGATTTCCCTCTTTTCATGTCACAACTGGCGGGAATATTCGAAATGCAAGCGGCGGAAAAGGGCCTGAACTTTAGTTATGACGTG
>CALEMG010000473.1 GCA_937910835.1 uncultured Alphaproteobacteria bacterium
GTTCCCATGGGGTGAAAGGCCACAGCCTTCCAGCCATCCTGCCAGATCCCGCGATGGCCGAACATCTCAAAATACTGCGGCTTGTCACGGGATGGCGCCTCTGGATTAAAAAGACTTTCCTTAAAGCTCTGCCCTTCGATTGGCTGCTGTTCGGTCCCGTTTACTTCTCTCGGGGGCTCGATATCCAGAATATCGAGCAGGGTCGGAACCACATCCGAGCAATGGGCAAATTGGTGCCGCAATTCGCCGCGTGCCGGAAGTCCTTTTGGCCAGCTGATAATCAATGGATCGCGGATACCGCCGCCATGGGTATTCTGCTTGTATCGTTTCAGCGGTGAGTTCGCGGCCATGGCCCAGCCATGGGGGAAGTTGGTGTGGGTGTCCGGTCCGCCGATATCCTCAATCCGGGCGAGTTTTTCTTCCATCGGTTCGGGGCGGAGGTTAAACGGTCCCATCGCATTGATCAGCCCGTTGCGCCCACCTTCCTGGCTCGCACCGTTATCGGAAAGAACAAGAATCAGGGTGTTGTCCGTCTGGCCGGTTTCTTCAAGAAACTTAACAATCCGCGCAATATGCAGGTCCGTGTGATCGAGCATGCCGGCATAGGCCGATTGCAGTCGGGTGAAGAGGCGGCGCTCATCGGGCCCGAATTCGTCCCACGCTTTAACCCCGTCATTGCGCGGCGGCATCTCGGTATTTTCCGGAACGATGCCGAGTTCCTTTTGCCGGGCGAGGCGGCGTTCGCGCTCCTTGTCCCAGCCGCCCTCAAACATCGGGTCATAGCTTTTGATAATATCCTTCGGTGCCTGATGGGGGGCATGACAGGCACCGAAGGCACACCAGAGAAGCCAGGGCGTCTTTTCCACGCCGGCCTGATGATCGGCAAGCATTCGGATAGACTGATCCACAAGGTCCTCGGTAAGGTGATATCCACTTGCATAGTCGCCGGGCGGATCGATATGGCCATTGTCACACACCAGCTCCGGAGCGTACTGGTCGGTTTCGGCATCCAGAAAACCATAGAAACGATCAAATCCGCGGCTCAAGGGCCAGCCATCGAAGGGGCCGGTTGGGCCGCTTTCATTGCGCGGATTTACATGCCATTTACCGATCATATAGTTGCGATAGCCATTCGGGCGAAGCATCTCTGCGAGGGTGCCGGCCGTCTTCGCAATCTTGCCGCGATAGCCAGGATATCCACTGTCGAAATTGGCAAGGCAGCCGACACCGACGGAATGATGGTTGCGTCCGGTCAGAAGCGCCGCACGCGTCGTCGAGCACATGGCCGTTGTATGAAAGCCGGTGTAGCGGACGCCTTGTTCGGCGAGCTTGTCGATGGTTGGCGTCTTGATGGGGGAGCCGTAGCAGCCGAAATCGGAAAACCCCACATCGTCGAAAAGAACCACAAGGATATTCGGCGCACCTTCCGGCGCCCTCACCGGATCCGGCCAAAAAGGCTTATACTCTTCCAATGAACTGCTCCCTCTCGCTTTGCGCGTTGTTAGTTTTTGGTTTTATCCTGCAGCCCGAGCTTAAATCCGCACGGTACCTGTCTTGCCAATCTGATCAAAAGTCTTCCGGGCGATATTAAGCTGATGGATCTGACTGGTGCCCTCATAGAGCCGGAACAGCCGGACATCGCGGTAGAACCGTTCGATGCTGCTGTAGTCCGCGACATAGCCGGAGCCGCCAAAGATCTGCACCGCCCGGTCGGCGATGCGCCCGCACATCTCGGTTGCGAAATATTTGCACATGGAAGCTTCCAGCGTGATATCGATGCCCTCATCCCGTTTGCGGGCGGTATCGAGGATCAGAGTTCGAGCGGCCGCGACATCTACATGGCTGTCAGCGATCATTGCCTGTATAAGCTGAAAATCACCGATGGGATGACCAAACTGCCTTCTTTTCATTGAATATTTCGCGGCATCATCCAGCATCCGCATGGCTGGACCGGTACTGAGGGCGGAAAGATGAATACGCTGTTTGTTGAGCGCTTTCATTGCCGTCTTGAAGCCAACACCTTCTTCCCCGCCAAGCAGACGGTCGGGAGTGATTTCGCAATTTTCGAAATGGACTTCCGAAACGGGAGAGCCAGACTGCCCCATCATCGTGTATTGCTCCCCGACGGTCAGTCCCGGTGTATCGCGATCTACCAGAAAGGCGCTGATTCCGCGGTGGCTGTCATCATCGGGATCGGTTCGTGCGAACACGGTGAAAAGATCTGAAATCGGCGCGTTGGTGATAAAGGCCTTGGAGCCATTCATCACATAGTGATTGCCCTTCTTGATTGCCGTCGTGGTGAGCGCGGTCGCTTGCGATCCTGCCTCCTTTTCGGTGAGGGCAAAGCAGCCGACAATCTCGCCGGACGCCAGCCTTGGCAGATATTTACGTTTTTGTTCTTCCGTGCCGTCCGCGATAAGGGATTCACTGCCAATACCGGTGTTGGAGCCAACCCGGGCGCGATAGGCAACCGAGCAATAGGACAGCTCAAACGCCATCAGGACCAGTTCTTCTGTTGTAAGGCCCAACCCGCCATATTCCTCTGGGATGGCCCAAGCAAAGTAACCTCTTGTCTGCATGTCATCGACAAGGTCCTTCGGTACCTCGTTAAGTTTCGCCACACGGTCTTCATTCGGAATGGCGACTTTCTCCACCCAATCCCGGACATCAAGGCGCTGTTTTTCTAATTCTTCTTTATCGCGAATCATGTGCTTGTCTCTTTTGAATAAGATGATAGGGGCTGGTTAGCTGGCCAGAAGATCGCTCATGTTGGATAATGCCGCATTACTTTCGGAAACGAGCCGCTGCACAATTTCTTCGACAGTCATGAGTTCATTGAACCAAGCAATACTCTGCCCGGTTGCTTCATAGATTAAGGGTTCGATCTCATGCTCATCTATGCCGGCAATGATGTCGGCTGTCAGAACCTGCTGATATGGCATTTTGAGGGGCTTGGGAGCATCCGGCTGATCCCATTCATCCGTCCAGGCGGATTTGATTAGGCGGCAGGATTTTCCGCTATGGCTGAGGGAGATCGTGGTGTCCAGACTATCCGCTTTGAGCAGCTTGTTCAGAAGAGCATCGCAGAGCGCATGCTCCTTTGAAGCGAGCCAGGCCGTGCCAAGCCAGACCCCTTGCGCCCCCAGGCCGAAGGATGCCGCGATATGCCGCCCATGGCCCACGCCACCTGCGGCTAAGACAGGGATATCAACGGCAACATCGACGACTAGCGGGACGAGGGAAAATGTTCCGATCGGTCCCGTATGTCCGCCTGCATCATATCCTTGCGCAACGATGACATCGACACCCGCCGCCTTTGCCTTTTCCGCATGGCGTGGGGCTCCGACGAGAGAGAAGGTGATCTTGCCGTAATCCCTTGCTCGGCTGATCATCTCCGCCGGCATGCCAACGGCGGAGGCAAAGCTGTGGGCATCGGATTCAAGCATTGCCGCGAGCTGTTCTTCGAATAATTGCTGCGACCGGATTTGTGAGGAAAAGAAGGTCGATTTTGTTGCTGGTGGGACCTTGTATTTCTCCGTCAGACTACTGACGAATTGCTTATGTTCTTCGGGCAGGTTCGATTTTGTACCGTCACGGTCTGTATCGTCGCCAACGGTTGTCGGCAGCATCAGGTCAATTCCGAACGGCAAGTCGCCAAGTTCACTCTTCATGATCCGAGCGACCTCGGCGATTTCGTCAGGCATGCTGCGCGCAGCCCCGAAAACGGGATATCCGCCCGCTTTTCCCAGTGCTACCATCACGTCAATATTATGGGCCAGACCAAAGATCGGATAGCGGATTCCCATTTTTTCGCATATCGGCGACGTCAAAGTCATGACCTTTTCCCTCGTTCTTCTGTTGTATCAGGTGCCAAAAATATTGAATTGACGTAGGTTTTCCGCGGCAACCGCGAGGCGCGGTGCCAGATCGTTCTCTATTTCCTCTTGGCGCGCGCGATAGGCGGGAATACCGCAGGAAAGGGTAACCTCAAGACCGTCTGAAGTCCTGCCAACCGGCGCAGACATTGCGTAAATGGTTTCACGCCATTCACCGTATGAAGTGCAGAATCCATGTTTCCGGCAATTTTCAATGGCGTTGTTTATTCTTTCCTCGCATCGTTTAAGTGCGCCAGGATAGGCACTTTCAACTTCGAGGTATTTATCCGCCCGTTTCTCGTCCGAAAGCAGCGACAGCAAAGATCGACCGGTCGCTGAGTCCGCCACCGGAATGGTCATGCCCATTTCCGGGACGTGCGGGAAATTTGTAATATCACCGACAGTCTGGATATAAACAGCATCCGGCCCGTTAAACACGGCAAGAGAGACGTTACCTTTAGCGAAATCCGCGAATTCCTGCATCAGGTTGACGGCCTGTCTCCTCCATTTCATATGGGAGAGAATGGGGTAGGACAACGCCAGAAGCCCCGGAGCAAGCTTGAACCAACCTTGAGGGTCGCGCCGGAGATAATGCAGTGCGATCAATGTTTTGCAAAGCCGCGATACCGTTGCCTTGTTGATCCCGATCCGTGAAGCTATCTGTGCATTCGTAAGTGTTTGATCGCCATCCAGAAAGCAGGCAAGGATATCCAGCCCCCGGATCAGTGTTGTTGAAAGTGAACTATCGCCATCGACCATTTCATCCAAAGGAATATGCCGTCTCTCGACACTAGCGATAAGATTGGTGTGTTCACTGCTCATATAATACCTCGTTCACGGTAAGTATTGATTTCTTCTTTGGTCAATCCGAGAAGCCTTTCGAAAACGGCTTCGTTGTCCGCACCGAGATCCTTTGCTGTCCATTTAATTTTTCCCGGACTTCTGGAAAATTTGGGAACAACATTCTGCAGGCGGACAGAACCAAAGTCATCATCCGGGACAGATATGATTGCTTCGCGCGCTTGATACTGTGGATCATTGAAGATTTGCTCGACTGAATAGATTGGCGCAATGGTGCCCTTGGCCTTGGAAAAGGCGTCCAGAACCTCATCAAGGGTATGGGATGAGATAAAGCTGCCGAAAATCTTGTCAAGTTCCTCTGCATTCTCCACCCGTAGGCCATTGTTCGCAAAGCGGGGGTCATCGATAAGCTCGGGCCGTCCA
>CALEMG010000474.1 GCA_937910835.1 uncultured Alphaproteobacteria bacterium
GTTCAGGGCAGAGGGTCATCAGGGCGGCAATAATCACGCCGGCACTTGGCATCATCCCGTACTGGCGCTGGGGGAGGTTAGCGATTTTTTGGTGATCGACCGAGGCGGAGATGAAGCCAATTGCGATGAGATCTATTTCGATGATCCAAACCCGATCCTTGCTTTATAACTTACTCCGATAGTGATAGCGGTAGAGCACATCACGAAAACCGATACGGCTCCAGAACTTTCGCCCTGCTTTATTTTCTGCCACAACCTGAAGATAGGCCTCAGTGACGCCTGCCTTTTTTGCCGTATGAAGCATATGCCGGGCAATGCGCGCGGCATATCCCCGCCGGCGAAAATTCGGATGGGTTGCAAACTCGAAAAGCCCGAGATAGTTCTTGGATTGAACTCCCATTCCGCAGGCGACAATTTCTTTTCCGCGTAAAATTGCGAGTGCCTGTATATCAAGCTCTATCCGGGATAGCATTTCACGAAATATGTCCTGCTTTGCCGCATCCTGCCCTGTGAGCGCCGCTAGGCCTTTCAACCATAACGTCGAAGTGGCGTCGTATACGATGATATCTCCATCTGAATCGGCTGAGGTTACGTCGTCGATTGTCTGTACGCGCCCCTCCGTCTCGCCAAAGAAGCCGTAATTTCGAGACGCCAGCATATCATCCAGTCCCTCATTGGCGAGTGGTGTCAGGCGGAAATGACAGGGTTGTCCTTCGCTTGCGTAGGCTGCTTCACAGTAATTGATTTTTTCATCCAGCGGCAATTTCCCTCGCGATACAACATTGACCGAATTGGCCCGACGTGTATGGTTTCGCGCAAACCGCAAATGCCAACCGTCATAGATTTCAGTTCTGAGCGCCGGGATGGCGGAAAGGGAATGAACTTCTATTTCTGCGATCTGATGTAACATACTATGTCATTAAAAATTATTTGAGTTTGTATTCCAGAAAGGGTCGGGAATAATCGCGCATATTGCCACAGGAGTATCGGTCTGCCCATGGGTTCTTTTTTTAAGCCGCTGAAAGTTCGTCTGATGGCGGCTTGTGTGCTGGGAATGATCCTGGTTACGGTGCTGTTCATGCAGTTCGTTGACCTCCAGCCCAAAGTCTCGCCCGACTTCTTCTTTGGCTCTAACGATCCGGAGCTTGCGCAGTCTGCGGCAATTCATAATCTCTTTCCATCTGATGAATTCCTGGTTATCAGTGTCGCAGGGCGGGATATTTTTTCGCCTCGCTATTATGACCGGCTTGCGAGCTTTTCGGAAGATCTTGCCAAGATTTCCGGCATAAGCCGTACAGTAAGCGTTGCAACAGGCCCCGAAAATGTCAAAACGGCAAGCGAAAGCCCCTTTTGGCGACCGTTTCTCATCAGCGACGATAGCAGCGCAACATTGATAATTGCCTTTGTTGGCGTAAATGCTCCCGCCGGCCTGATCCGTGAGGTAGAGGCGGCAGCCACGCTTTTTAGTGATGGAGAGGCGTTTCATGTTCGTCTTTCGGGCATGCCTTACATAGTTGAGCAGATCCGCCGAAGCCTGATTTATGATCTACAAATCTTCAGTACGGCATCGCTCGTTATATTTGCAGTCATTCTGCTGGTGGTTTTCCGCTCACCGGTGATCGCCCTTGGCGCCTGCGCGAGTGGAATTACGGCAATCTTCCTGACATTGCTGATTTTGCAGGGGTTTGGGCAGACCATCGGTATCTTGACGGCAAATCTTGCCATTATTGTCTTCGTTTTGGTCCAGTCGCAGGTGATTTATTTTACCGCGAATTGGCGACAAACGGTGGACGGAGAGGCAACCGAAGTAGTGTGGCGTGCGCTTCTTCAGACCTTCCGTGCCTCTTTCTGGTGCACGGTGACGACGTTGCTCGGCTTTGCCGCCCTTCTCAATGTCACAGCGGAACCATTGCGCCAACTAGGGGCCGGTGGTGTTGTGGGCACTATCGTAGCGCTTTTATGCTGCTATCTGCTCTATCCCGCATTTCTGCTCTTCGCGGTCCGGCGACCGAAAAAGGAAAATATACCAAGAGAAATTGCAGATAAAAACCCGACCACTGTCTTTCGGTACGGAATTGGCGCCTGCCTGATACTGGTTGCCTTTGCGTTGATGCCGGGGCTTTTCCGGCTGAACATTGATCCAAGCCTTCTTTCATACTTTGGAAAGGGGTCCGATCTTCATGAAGGTCTTGCCTTCGTTGATAGAAACGGTGGCAGTAGTCCGTTGAAACTCGTTGTCCGTCTGAATAATGGCGGGCGACTTGACACCGAGGTAGGGTATGAGGCCATGTGGCGTCTGCATAACGACCTTCTGGCGGAAGAGAATGTCGGAACGGTCATTTCCTTGCCAGCGCTATTGGCGGAAGCGAACTCGCACCCACTTGCTTTCCTACTGCCGTGGCGGGAAATCGTGAGCCTTTTGTCACTTGATATCAACGACAATGTTGCCGATAATTTTCTCAATGAAGATCGGGATCGGGCGCTTTATCTGCTCAGGATGAAAGAAACGTCGCGGATCGAGCCGCGCAACGCAGTTACTCAGCGCCTTCAGAAAATTGTCGCGACAGCGGGGTTTGAGCCGACCCTGACCGGAGGGGTCTATGTACTGCAGGGGCGGCTCTCCGATCTTGTGGCGGGTAGCCTGCTCATCGGAACAATCGTGTTGCTTATGCTGTTCGGGCTTATTGCCTGGTTGGTTAGTCGCCATTGGCGGGTTGCGCTTGCAATGACTCTGACGGCTGCACTTATTCCCTTGACGGTACTGGGCGGTGCGGGATGGTTCAATGTGCCGGTAGACATCATTTCCGCCCCGGCTGTAAGTGTTTGCTTCGGCATCGCGGTTGATGCTCTGATCCATCTGGCGCTGGCGTTCCGACGCCATGGGTATCCAGAAAAAGGAGGAGCGGCAATCGCCAAGGCCATACGAGAACAATCGGTGGGGATTATTGCTTCTAGTGGCATTATAGCGATCGGCTTCCTGATCTTTTCGATGTCAGCCTTTCCGCCGACCGCTCGTTTTGGCGGGGAAATTGTCCTCGGCGCGCTCTTTGCGGGCGCAGCGGCGCTCACACTTTTTCCCTTGCTCGCCAGATTGTTTGTTTCATCGTCGAGGCTTGAATGACCGTTGATTTTGAAAGAACCGGCCTGCCAGTCGTCAGCATTCTGAAAGATATCGCCTCGGCGCTGGAGAAATCTCCGTCGGCTATTCTTGAAGCTGCGCCCGGTGCGGGTAAAACGACACTAGTGCCACTCCATCTGTTGCAAGCGGGGCTGATCGGCAGCCAAAAGATCATCATGCTGGAGCCGCGTCGTCTCGCCGCTCGCGCTGCTGCGCGTCGAATGGCGGATCTTCTGGGCGAGAAAGTCGGTGAAACTGTCGGGTATCGTGTGCGGCTTGACAGCAAGGTCAGCCGCCGGACACAGATTGAGGTGGTGACGGAAGGAATTCTAACACGCCGATTGCAGGCCGATCCGGAGCTGGCAGGCGTTGGACTCATTATATTTGATGAGTTCCATGAACGTAGCCTGCAGACCGATCTGGGGCTTGCGCTTGCCCGGCAGGTGCAGGAAGTTCTGCGGGATGATCTGAAGCTGCTACTTATGTCGGCCACGATTGAGGGGGAGCGCCTATCGACTGCCTTGGGTGGCGCCCCTGTGATTAAG
>CALEMG010000475.1 GCA_937910835.1 uncultured Alphaproteobacteria bacterium
GTTCACTTGCTCGGATACGCCGTATCAAGTCCAGGCCGTTTTCCGGGTTTAACGAAAGATCAGTTATGACAATGTCCGGCGGATCCTCCAGCATTTCTTTGAAACAGCTTTCTGCATCATAGCATCCCCTTGAGCTGACAATATTCATCGCCAGCAAGATGCTTTTTATGAGCAAATGCATGTTTTTATTGTCGTCGACAAAGATAATATTGAGATTTCTGAAATTGTAGTAATTTGCCATCTGTTCAACTTAAGGTAATGTTTTCGTCCCAATATGATAACCATTCGCGACTTTAAGCAAAATTTCCTAATTTTTATTAAAGTTAAACATTAAACGTTTGCAACCCATTGTTGCAATGTTAATGAGAGGAATATTTGAAACCGGAGGTGAAAATGCCAAAAGCGATAGATATCGGTGCTGTACTCAGTACATTGACGCCGCTTCGTAATCGTGGTCTCGATACATCGGAAGAAGAAGCCAGTGCAGCATTTGCCACGCTAGCGTCATTCAACAATGGCGGCATTTTTACGGGAAGTTTTGATGGAGCCAGCCCATGGGAGCGACATTGCGGGGGAGATGAGCTTGTTCACATCCTGAAAGGGGAGACGCGCCTGACAATCCTGTCTGAGAAAGCGGAGGATATTCTCGAACTGAAAGAAGGAATGATGACGGTGGTCCCGAAAGGCTGCTGGCATCGATTTCACGCGCCGGACGGGGTAACGGTTTTAACAGCTACTCCTCAGCCGACGGATCATTCCACGGCGGAAGACCCACGCTGATTTTGCGAAAGAGCACCCATGGCGTGATGCACCACGGATTTACAATGACGGGAAGGCTAATTAGCCAATGTAGTTGACTTCGATGACTTCATACGCCTTGGAGCCGCCGGGGGTCATCACCTCGATACTGTCGCCCTGTTCCTTGCCGATAAGCGCGCGGGCAAGGGGCGCCGTAATGGAAAGGCGGCCTTCCTCGATATTGCTTTCGTCTTCGCCGACGATCTGATAGCTCGTTTCTTCATCTGTGTCTTCATCGGCCAGCAAAATCGTCGCGCCGAACTTGATTTGGCGCCCGGAAATGGAGGCGACATCAATGACTTCCGCGCGGCCAAGTTTATCGGCAAGCTCGGCGATGCGACCTTCAATAAGAGATTGCTGTTCTTTTGCGGCATGATACTCCGCGTTTTCGGACAAATCTCCATGCTCGCGTGCGGTCGCAATCGCCTGAATAACCGCCGGACGTGCCGTCGATTTCAGTTCTTTTAACTCTTTTTCGAGCCGAGCGTATCCCGCCGCAGTTATTGGTAGTCTTTCCATCTGAAATCTCAATTACGTAGTTTGCCAATCGCAAAAGCTGCCTTGACTAAAGTCTCATACAAAGCTTGTCAAGGAATTAAGAATAAGATTGAAGGGATTTAACTTCAAGGGTCCCTGTTATAATTTTCTCAATTGCCTGAACCGTTGCGTTAGCCCCGGCGACCGTCGTTGAATATGGCGTTTTCATAACAAGGGCTGTATGGCGGATATCATAACTGTCGCGAAGTGCCTGCGCCCCTTCCGTCGTATTGAAGACCAGCGAGATATCGCCATTCTTCATGGTATCAACGATATTTGGCCGCCCTTCCATAACCTTGTTCACGCGTGTTACCTCTAGGCCTTGTTCGCTCAAATATTTCGCGGGCCCGCCGGTGGAGACGATCTTGAACCCGAGATTGATGAGCTTCGCAACGGCATTCTTTATCGGCTCTTTGTCGAGATCTTTAACCGATACGAAAACGGTGCCTTCGGTTGGTAGCCTGACCCCCGCGGCGATCTGGGATTTCAGGAAAGCAGCACCGAAATCCGTATCGATCCCCATACCCTCACCCGTAGAGCGCATCTCTGGTCCC
>CALEMG010000476.1 GCA_937910835.1 uncultured Alphaproteobacteria bacterium
GCTGGGCCGCGCGCCTTTCAAACAGGGAGCGATATCCCGACAAACTTGGCGCCTATACCGCACGCTGTCATGCGGCCGGGCAGTTGAGACCGACGCCCTTGCTTCTGAAATATAACGCTGGCGATTATAACCGGCTGCATCAGGACTTATATGGGGAGCATCTTTTTCCCTTGCAGATGGCCATTCTTCTCAGTGCGCCGGGAACTGACTTTGAAGGCGGGGAATTTATCCTGACTGAACAGCGCGCGCGTCAGCAGTCGCGGGTCCGCGTTGTTCCTTTAAAAAAGAGCGATGCGGTCATTTTTGCAGTTAATCAGCGCCCGATACGGGGGAAAACCGGCTCTGTGCGCGTCACCATGCGCCATGGGGTGAGCGATGTGCTTAAAGGGCAGCGCTACACTCTCGGTATTATTTTCCACGACGCCAAGTAATTCTCGCCGACTGTATCAGGCGAGCAGCAGCGGCCAGTATTTTTGCTTTGACAAGTAAAACCTTTGAACTACTGTTCTGCGAGCGGCACGGAGCTGGCGGTTCTTTGCCCGAATGCTATGGTTGTTTGGGGGAGGGGCCAGAGGCAGCGTATGACGGAAAAAGCCAAAAGGGTCGGGTTTCTCCTGACCGACCAATCGAGTATGATTTGTTTCAGCAGCGCCATTGAGCCCCTGCGGTCGGCAAATCGGATGAGCGGTCGTCATCTCTATGACTGGAACATTCTCACGCCAAACGGCCTAAGCGTTCAGGCCAGCAACGGGATCAGTATTCTACCCGACATGATGCTCGCGGAGGCTGCCTGTCTTGATATTCTCTTCGTTTGTGGGGGCATTGGAACCGACAAGATCAAGGACGATCACCTCCTTGCGGAGCTGCGCCGTATTGCCCATCATGGAACGGAAATCGGCGCTCTCAGTACCGGAGCCTTTATTCTGGCCGCGGCGGGGCTTTTGAACGGCTATCGCTGCACCATTCACTGGGAAGGCGCGATCAGCCTGAAGGAGAGCTATCCGGAAGTCATTTTTACGGGGAGCATCTTTGAGATCGACCGCAACCGCTATACTTGCGCTGGGGGCACTTCCGCCATTGATTTGTTGCTCCATATCATCGCGAAGGAGCATGGGGACAAGCTCGCCTATGATATCTCGCTACAGTTTATGCATGATCGAATCAGAAGCCATAGTGATAAGCAACAGGTGGTGAGAAAACTGCAGCTTGCCGCGAAATCGCAGAAACTGCTGACCATCGTTGAAATCATGGAACAGAATATCGAGGAGCCGTTGTCGCCGGACGAGCTGGCCGCAATGGTCAGCATCTCGATCCGGCAGGTGGAGCGGTTGTTCCGGCAGCATACCGGGCGCTCCCCTGCGCGATACTACATGGAAATGCGCCTTGAACATGCGCGGCTTCTTTTGCTGCAGACCAGCATGTCGATTACGGAGATCTATATCGCGTCCGGCTTTTCCACCCATTCCCATTTTGCAAAAAGCTATCGTGAATATTATGGCATAAGCCCGAGCCGGGAAAGAAAACCGGCGTATGCATAGAGATTATCGGATTCTCGGACGCTTTTTCTCAAAAAACCGTCTCATACGATGACGTAGCTTATGCCGCTTAAACGGGTTTGCTTTTGAGGGAACGCCGGTCCAGGCAAGGTCCGACAGATATTCCTGAGTCCAGCCGTCCCCCTCGTCAAATGCCCTAGTCCTGTTATCGGAAATGAGCAGGGCCTTCTGATCTCCGCTGCGAAATGTTGCGCTGTCTGGCCAATTTTCTACCGCCCAGCAGGTGCCATTTCGATCGACCACATAGGGCTGCTTTCCCATAGCCTGAATTTGCCGGGTAATACTCTTCTGGCCGGACTCCATATGCCTTGCATCATCCTTTGTCTTGACCTCGATGAAATTGATCTTCCGCATTACCTCCGCTCTGATGATAAAGCCATTCGTGCGGATGTGCGGGTTGGGAAAGGGCGGGTCGGCGGCGCCTGTGCTTTCCCAACTGCCGGTCGCACCAACAATTCCGGCGTCATGCGAGTTGTGCAGACAGTTATAAAGGTGGCTAAGCCAGTTATCACACTGGATCTCGCTGAAGGAATTCAGAAAACAAAAATATTCGTAATCGAGCTTCCGGCAGACATCAAAATAAGGGCCGAGATCGAGGCCTCCATCTCCCGGAAAATCATGCGAGACAAACTCCGTATCGGCTAAAAAGTCCAGATAAGGGGCTTTCTCTTCCTCATCAAAATCCTTAAAAATGAGGACGAGATTATGATCGAGAGGTTCGTTATGCGCTTTGTAGGAGGAGAGGAAGTTTCTGAAAGGCTCCATACTGTTTGATTTGCGAACCAAATGCACAACAGCAATGGAAGAACCCATCATCTCCTACTTCTTCTCTATGAGAAAAGCTTGGAAATTTTCTTCCGCATGCCGGTTTTCGGACCATTGACGGCAAGGTAGCGGAAAACGGAAATGCCAAATCGCGTATCAAAATTTGCCAGCATTTCAAAATCCGGATCTTTTTGAAGTTCGTTGAACACCTTCACGCAGTCCGGGACCGCACCCGTATCGTGAAACACGAAGATACAGCCCTTCTTGACGACTTCTTTTGCAAGTTCGATGTCTTGCTTCAGGCCTTTATAGCTATGATCCCCATCAATAAAGGTGAAGTCGAATTGTCCCTGATAGGGAAGCAATGCCTTGCGGGCCTCTTTCGAGTGGGAATCCATGATCAACTCAAGGACAATATTTGTGTTTACAGACTTCTTGATGCGATCCCAATGTTTGAAATTTGGATGTTGTCCAATGTCGAGGACGACCGTCTTCTCGATATCATAGTAATCGCGCAAAAACTTTGTCTGACCGCCGGATGCCACACCAATATCGAGCGCGAATTTAGAGGGTGGCAGTTTGGTCGCCATAAAGTGAACGAAATCTGAGTACTCATCCGGGTCCTGTTGCAGGTAGAGCCCGTCTTCAACCACTGGAAAATGAAAAAACTCTTCATTGTCTGAACCGGCAGCGATAACTGCCTCTTTGATTTGGTCGCGAGAAATATCCACTTTAGTCGTCCGTTTAGCTAAGGAGCCGGAATGCTCGAATTACTCATCGTTTCTCTATAAACAAACGTTGGGTTCTTTGCAATGAAGGAGCTTTATTTTTGCGCTCAAGCTCACGGCTTACGGAGCTTTAAGGCGATCCGTAAAATCCGGGTAAATTTTTCTGTTTTTGAACTTGTATATCTTAAAAGATAAAACGCCATTGCGGCTTTCGCTAAGGCAGATGCATCGGAATTTTGGTAGCTACGCAAGCACACATGATAAAAATCCGTTGCCAGTCGAATTTGCTCCTTTGGTAATCTGGGCCGGTATCGGCTGTTGGAAATGCCGGTCTCTCGCTGGAAAAACCGGGTTGCACTGGACGCTCCGACACGGTTTCTGGAAACGGTGGGGAACAAAATTAGGTGATCCCAGCCCCAGACATGCGGGAAGCTCGCAACAACGTCGTTAATAGCATCCAAGGCTACCTGTCGTCTGAACAGGCCGTACATCCATCCTGGATGCGACATCTTTAGCATATGCAGCGAGCTGGAAAAGGAATTCAACCCTTTCGCCTTCTCAATATTGAGCTGAAGCGGTTTTTCCTTTGTTTCCTTAACCTTTACGATATTTGCAACGGCAAGATCGATCGCGCTGTCTGCATCCAGCAATCGCCCCAACATCTCAAGATAATTATCGTCCGACCAGTCATCATAGGATCGCCACATGAAATAGTCGCCACGGGCCTGTTGCAGGACGAATTGAAAGTTCGGGATCGGGCCGATATTCTCCGGCTGCTGGAAGATCTTTATTCGACTGTCGCGCGCGGCATATTCCTGAACTATCCCGAATGTATCGTCAGTGGACTTATTATCCGAAATGATGATTTCGAAATCTGTGTGCGTTTGACGCAGCAGGCTGTCCAAGGACTGCCGGATATGTAGCGCAGCGTTATATAGTGGCATGCCAATTGAAATCAGGGACAATTCATCACCTGTAATCTTATTTCGGGCGAGCTAGGCGAGAAAACCATGCCTATTTGTCTTTCGCGTCAACCGCATAATATTCTTCCGCGTAACCTTGTTCCATCCAGTAGGGGTGTCGGTGCAGACGTTTGAAATTGCCAACCATTTCAATCAGATCGGGCACGCAATATTGTTTTATTGTCCCTCTATGCGTTTTCTGTGCTTCTTGATTAATAGACAAAAAATACCTGCCTTTTGAATTGATGAAGCGAAGATATTCCAGCGACTCCGTCAAATTGATCTCAGGCAGGGAATCCATGTTGATTGCAAGGTCGATTGTCCCTGGCAAGTTGCTTTTCTGTGTGGAGGGATAGATTTTAATTGCTCCGATTGGGTCTTCTCCCAATAGTGAAATATTTTCTTCGCCGACCGTCGCAGCGAGGAATGCAGCCTGAATAGCGGTAACGTAGGGGATATCGATAATTGTATAGTTTCGAAAGCCTTGCATGAAGGCATAGCGGGCGACATTGCCGAAGCCACCACCGATCTCAAGAATTGAATCATGGGGGCTGAAACCAAGTTGTTTTACCCTATACATGACATAGGCATGGCGAGCCGAGTCCGGACTAACTTGATAACGCCCGATTTTAGCCACAGGTGACCTTCCGACGTCTGGCGCTTCTATCGAATGCCCGAGTGTTTTCTCAATCTTTTCAATGTATTTTTCAAGATCAGCATTCGTCGATTTGATGTAATCATCCAGGGACGTTTGTTGATTTGACGAAAGTGGTTTGATGGCAAGGGCTTCCGCGAGAGCCTGAACCGCATCTCGGCACCTTAGGGAGAAATACTGGCGATCATAAGGACTTCTTTTCGTCAGGAAAATATCCGTATGACCCATTCCGAACAAAAGCGGGCCATGAAAAAGGCTGGAAAAAGACTTTCTGAGATATTCAAAATTCTTGTTGCGCAGGGCCTGAATAAAATCCGCATTACTGGCAGTTAATTCAGTCCAAATATCTTCCTGTTCATCTGCTTCGTCGGCAAGCTTGAAGGCATTGCAAATTCTCTCCAGAATCGCATCTTCGAAGGGATAGCTATTTTCTCCAAAATACGTGGGTAGGCTCGGTGTATCAAAGAACAGCCGAGTGAGTGTAGGAAACCGCATCGTGCGGACATTACGGTGTAGCGCAATGCGCCTGTTTAATTTCTGTAACCGTTTGCTCACGAGACCGCCGTAAAGAAGATAATCTTATTCATGTCCATCAATATCTCTGTTGGTAATTGTTTTTATCAAGAAACAGTCTAGGCCGATAGCCCTGCCTCATACTATGGGCTTCTCTTTGCCTGTAAAAGCAGATAACTGCGTAGGCCCTCAGACAGAGATTTCGGCTGTTTCCCGTTCAGAAATGCAGCCAATTTTGCGTTATTTCCGCAGACGGTTACATTTGCACGGTGCTTTTCAATATCCTTGAGCAGCTTCTCCTCCAGTTGCGGCTTCTCCATCAGTTTGGCAAATTCCAGCGCGATTTCATGAGGGAGACAGGTGTTGCCGGAACAGACATTGACGATCCCTGTCGCGTCCGATGCGGCGAGTTTTTCAAAGGCGATTGCGACATCCGCGACATGGATCATATCGACGGCGCGGTTCGGGGTCTGGATGGCGAGCAGGCGGTTTTCGGAGATTTCCCGGAAAATATAGGAGATCAGCTTGCTCTCGTCCTCATCCGGGCCATAGGGGAAGAAAATCCGTGCCCAGACGAGGGAAATATCCTTCGCGATAACCTCGGCAAGACCCTTGAAGGCAAGCTTGGACGCAGAGTAATAGGTCGTCGCGTTAAGCGGCGAGATATCCTCATCGAGCGGGCTGTTTTCCCATTTATACTCGGCGCAGCTTCCGGCCAACATCGCCTTCTCGCCGCCATGGCGGACGAAGGCGTCGAGAAGAAACGCACTCGATGAAACCCAGCGGAAATTTTCCGTTGAGTGCCAGAACTTGCCCGGCGTCGCCTCCCATGCGAGGTGGATCAGGTGACTGGGGCGCCGGGTTTTGAGGATGCCGTCCACCGCCGCCGGATCATGTAGATCGAGTGCGATATGCTCATGGTTTTGCGAGATCATCGGAGCAGAATTGCGAGAGACAGAAAGAACCTGCCATCCTTCATCAAGGAGCTGTTGAACTACATGAGTTCCGATAAAACCCGTTGCGCCGGTGACGAGGCAGCGCTTCATCGGATCGCGTCCTCAAGCGAGTCGAGGCCCGCGTCCCGCGCAGAAATCACCTTGGGTTCGCCGGGCCAGTCGATGCCGACGGCGGGAGCGTTCCAGCGAAAGCCCCTGTCATGGCCGGGCGTATAGGCGGGGCTCATCTGGTAGAAAACCTCGCTGTCGTTCTCCAGCGTGAGGAACCCGTGGGCGCATCCCGCCGGGATAAAGAGGGCGCGGCCATTTTCGCGACTAAGCTCGACGCCGATCCATTTCCTGAAAGACGGGGAGGCGGGACGGATATCCACGGCGACGTCGAAAATCTTTCCCGCGCTGCATCGCACGAGTTTCGTTTCATCATGGGGTACAGCATGAAAATGCATTCCGCGTAATGTATAGGCGGATTTATTGGCGGAGATATTGCTTTGAACGGGCAGGAAATCGATGCCGTGATCGGAGAATTCCTGGGCGCAGAAACTCCGCGCGAAGTGGCCGCGCTCATCCTCGATCAATTCAGGCTCGATGAGGAAAACCCCTGCAATTTC
>CALEMG010000477.1 GCA_937910835.1 uncultured Alphaproteobacteria bacterium
CATCAATCGGTTTTTTCTTTGCTTTCATGATGTTAGGAAGGGACGCGTAACGGGGCTCATTCAGGCGAAGGTCCGTTGTAACCACAACCGGCATTTTCAGATCGATCGTTTGCAAGCCGCCGTCGACTTCGCGGGTTACTTTCGCAGTGCTGTCTTCAAGGCTGACCTTCGAGGCAAATGTGCCCTGCGACCAACCTAGAAGTGCAGCCAGCATCTGACCCGTCTGGTTAGAGTCATCGTCAATGGCCTGTTTGCCAACAATAATAAGGTCCGGCTTTTCTTCTTCTGCCACAGCCTTCATCAGCTTCGCAACGCCAAGCGGCTCTACCGTTTCATCGGTTTTGACAAGGATGCCACGATCAGCTCCCATCGCGAGCGCTGTCCGCAGGGTTTCCTGCGCGGCTTGCGGGCCGACGGACAAAGCGACAACTTCCGTTGCTACACCGGCTTCACGCAGGCGAAGCCCTTCCTCAACGGCAATTTCATCAAAGGGGTTCATGGACATTTTGACATTTGCGAGGTCTACACCAGTCTTGTCCGCTTTAACACGGATCTTAACGTTGTAGTCCACGACACGTTTAACAGCGACGAGAACTTTCATGGATCGGTCTACTCCAGGGTCATAGTTTCTTCACATCCGACGAAAGCCCGTATTCCGACGGTATGAATTTCAGGTTATTATATTACGTTATTTCTACTCTTATTCGGCAGTGCACAATAAATAGCTAATGACTATCTGTCAATTCGCCGAAGCAGGACATTTTAACGCAGTTAAAAGATACTTATTTCCGCCCAAAATTTGCCTGAAACGGTCATCTATTCGCGCCCGGCACCCACAGAACGTCCTCCGCTCCCTTGTTATTGAGATATCGGCCCAAAACAAACAGAAAATCAGAGAGCCGATTGATATAGGAGATGGTAATCGGGTTGATCACTTCCGAATCGCCAAGGGCAATCATTCGCCTCTCAGCTCGGCGACAGACAGTCCGTGCCAAATGCAGATTTGCAGAAGCAGTCGATCCGCCTGGCAGGATAAAAGAGTTGAGCGGTGACAGTTCCGCATTGAGGCGATCAATCTCATGCTCCAGCCGTTCAACCTGTTCCGCCGCAATCCGGAGCGGAGGGTATTTAGGATTTTCCTGCTCCGGCGTGCAAAGATCGGCACCAAGATCGAAGAGATCATTCTGGATACGCGCGAGCATTTCATCTGCTTCCCCCGATACATGCAGCCGGACGAGACCGATCACGGCGTTAGTCTCATCTACATCGCCATACGCATCGACCCGTGCGTCCGCCTTACTCACGCGAGCGCCATCACCAAGAGAGGTTTTTCCCTTATCGCCACCGCGCGTATAGATTTTGGTCAGTTTTACCATTTGCCGCCTTCACCCTTAAAGTCTAGCTACTGGAACTCGCGATCCAAAACCCGATCAACATGAGGACAACGGCAACCGCCTGCATCAGGATGCGCAAACGCATCAGTTTGTTCCCATAGCGGCGGTTGAAGTCACCGCCTCGGGCGAAAGTCAGCACGCCGAATAACAGAACTAGGGCTGTTGCGACGACGGCGGCGATAATGAAATAATTGATCATGAACGGTCCGATCTGTCATATATGAATGCAGCATCCAAAACTACATCGTCACACCTTATATGGACAGGAATTCTAATGGAAGCAACCCGGGATGTTGTGATTGTCGGCGGCGGCGTCATCGGCTCCGCCATCGCATACTTCCTCAAGGTCACACCGGTGTTCTCCGTGACTGTCACCGTTATCGAAAAAGACCCAAGTTATGAGTTTGGATCCACAGCGCGCTCTTGGGGAGGTGTCCGGCAACAGTTTTCAACGCCGGAAAACATTCAGATGTCGCAATACGCGCAGGAATTTCTGGGACAGATATCAAGATTACTTGGGATAGACGATACGCCGGTTGATGTCAGCTATCATGAACAGGGTTATCTTTTTCTGGCGGAAGATCGCCATATTCCGCGCCTTTACAGCAACAATGCCATTCAAAAGGGGCTGGGCGTCAATGTCGGCCTGCTGGATGCGGATGATCTTGCCCGGGGGGTCCCCTGGATGAATGTTTCCGATCTTGCCGGAGGATCGCTTGGCCTTTCCGGAGAAGGATGGCTCGATGCCTATAGCCTCAATCAGGCATTCCGGAAGAAAGCAATTTCACTCGGGGTCGCTTATTCTGCGAAGGAAGCTGTGGGCCTCGAATGCGACGCAAAAAGGGTTTCGGCCGTCCTCCTCGCCGACGGCACCCGCCTTGCCGGGAGTCATATTGTGAACGCGGCAGGCCCGGCGGCGTCAGGAGTTGCAAAATGGGCTGGCATTGACCTGCCGGTTCGGTCACGGAAGCGATATGCCTATTCCTTCAGTTGTCGGACGGAAATTACTGGCTGCCCTCTGGTGATCGACCCGAGCGGGGGTCATTTTCGTCCCGAAGGGCGGCAGTTTCTATCGGGCTGTTCGCCCGAACCGGAGAATGACCCCGATTGCACCGATTTCGATGTCGATTACGGCTGGTTTGAAGAACATATCTGGCCAATCCTGGCTCATCGTGTCCCTGCCTTCGAGGCCATTAAGCTCGAAAATGCCTGGGCGGGTCACTATGCCTATAACCTTCTGGACCAGAACGCCATTCTGGGATCGCATCCGGACATTGCCAACTTCTATTTCGCCAATGGGTTTTCCGGTCATGGCCTACAGCAGTCCCCTGCCGATGGACGCGCCATAGCTGAGTTGATCACTTATGGTGAATACAGCAGTCTCACCCTAAATCGCATCTCTTTCGAACGGCTGGTGACAGGAGAGGCCATATCGGAGCATAATATTGTTTAACCAAGTTAGAAGGACAGGGAATGCCGATAATCAGAGTAGAAATGTTCGAAGGGCGGGACCGGGAAACCAAACAAACGCTGGTCAAATCATTGACCTCGGAAATGGCGCGCATCACAGGTTGCAGCGAAGGAAGCGTCCATGTGGTCGTCACTGACGTCTCCAAGGAGGATTGGGGGATTGGCGGTGAACTCGCAGTTACGAAATTTCCCGATTAGAATGTCCGACTGAGGAGGCGAGTTGCAGAATATATTCATTGTCGCTTTTCTGGGCCGCATCTGGCGCCATTTCAAGGAACAGCATTGCCTGCGTATGGCGACAGCGCTCAGCTACCAGACCCTGCTGGCGATTGTCCCGCTGGCAGCGGTGGTGTTTGCCCTCTTCACGGCAATCCCGGCATTCGCCCATTTGAAACAAAAGCTCACCACGCTTTTATTCGACAATCTACTTCCGTCCAAAATATCGACTGTTGATGCCGCCCTGAATGACGTTGTCTCCCAAAAACATCACAAAAGAATCATTTTGCTGGCAATGCGAGCCAGCTAACCTATTTAGGCCTTGCAGGTATCGCGATTACCGCGCTTATGTTGATGTCCAGCATCGAAGAGATTTTCAGCCAGATCTGGCAAGTGGCGGCGACCCGCAATCCATTTAAACGGCTGATGACATATATATTGATAACCCTGATCGGGCCCATTGCGGTCGGCTCCAGCCTGACGCTCATAAACTGGGTGATAGATATCAGCGAAGAGGCAACGGGATTTGAGGTGAAAGGAGCCTATTCCCTGCTCAGCGCGGGAATGCCGATGCTACTGCCCTTTGTCATACTTTTTGTCCTGTTTCGCATCGTACCGGCCTGTGATGTGAAATGGCGCCACGCCGCCGTCGGCGCGGGCATTGCGACTGCCCTTTTCCTATTCGGAAAATACATGTTCAAACTTTATCTGGAATTCTTCCCGTCCTATGAGGTCGTCTATGGCGCCATGGCGGCCATCCCGCTCTTCCTGATCTGGCTCTATGTCAGCTGGGGGATCGTTCTGTTCGGCGCAACCATCGCCGCCGTGCTCGGCTTCGAATTCACTGCTGACATGGAAAAGAAATAAAGCCAGTTTCCAAGAATTATTCCGGCAATTTCACGGCACCGGTGTCGTCGATCTCAAACCCGGGGTTCCAGGCAACTTCCCATAGATGACCGTCAAGGTCACGGAAATAGCCTGAATAACCGCCCCAGAAAACCTCTTCCGCCGACTTGACGATATCCGCACCCAGTGATTGAACCTCTTTCAGGACTTGATCGACCTCATCCTTGCTGCGGGCGTTGTAGGCGAGAGAGAATCCCTCAAAACCCGAGCCGTCATCAGGAACACCTGCGTCTTTCGCGAGCTCCTCCCGCGGGAAAAGACCAAAGGCCATGGAACCACATTGAAAGAAGGAAACGCCGGGAGCGTCTTTTACAGAACGCTTCCAGCCGAGAGATTCAAAGAATGCCGTGCTCCGCGCCAGATCTCTAACACCGAGCGTGATAAGCGAAATCCGCTGCTCCATCATTCAAGGCTTTCTTTAGTTCGCGCCTTCCAGCAAACGGCGAGCTATGACCTGCGCCTGAATTTCACCGGCACCTTCAAAGATATTGAGAATACGTGCATCGCACAGCACCCGGCTAATCGGGTATTCGAGGGCGAAGCCATTGCCGCCATGAATTTGCAAGGCGTTATCTGCCGTGCTCCAGGCAACACGGGCACCAAGCAGCTTGGCCATACCCGCTTCGAGGTCACAGCGGCGACCTTCATCCTTCGCCCGAGCGGACGCATAGGTCAGCTGACGCGCCATCATGATTTCCACGGCCATCCAGGCAAGCTTACCGGCAACCCGAGGAAACATGATGATGGGGCGGGCAAACTGCACACGATCCAGCGCGTAACGAAGGCCGAGTTCCATGGCGTGCTGCGCCACACCGAGGGCACGGGCCGCCGTCTGGATACGGGCACTTTCGAACGTCTGCATCAGCTGCTTGAAACCGTTGCCTTCTTCTTCACCGAGAAGGTTTTCCGCCTTGATCTCGAAATTATCGAAACCAAGCTCATATTCCTTCATCCCACGATAACCGAGAACCTCGATCTCGCCGCCGGTCATGCCTTCGGCCGGGAAATCCTCCTCCTCGGTCATATGCGGTTTTTCAGCGAGGAACATGGAAAGTCCCTTATATCCCGGTTCGTCCGGATTGGTGCGCACCAGCATAGTCATGACATCGGCGCGCGCCGCATGGGTAATCCACGTCTTGTTGCCCGTCACCTTATAAATATCACCGTCCTTCACCGCGCGGGTTTTAAGTGATGCAAGGTCAGAGCCGGTATTCGGTTCCGTGAAAACAGCAGTCGGCAGTATCTCACCCGTCGCAATGGGGGAGAGCCATTTTTCCTTCTGCGCATCCGTGCCGCCGGTCAGGATCAGCTCCGCCGCAATTTCGGAACGTGTGCCAAGCGAACCCACCCCGATATAACCACGGGAGAGTTCCTCTGACACGACACACATGGACATCTTGCCAAGGCCGAGACCATCATATTTCTCCGGCACAGTGAGACCGAAAACGCCGAGCTCCGACATTTTGTTGACTACCGGCATCGGGATCAACTCATCCTTCAGATGCCAGTCATGGGCATAGGGCATCACCTCTTCATTGGCGAAGCGGCGGAACTGATCACGAATCATCGAGAATGTTTCGTCCAATCCCGGATCGCCGAAATGACCGGTGTCCATTCCTTCGGCAACCAGTTCTGCGATCCGTTCCTTAACCGATGCGCTATAACCCGCCTCGATAAGGGCCTCCACGTCCGATGTCTTGAACTTGTTGATCGCCGCATCATCCAGCCCAAGGTCCTGCGGGCGGATAATCTCACCGAGGGACATGGGAATACCGCCGGTAATCTGGCTGAGATACTCACTAAAACCAGCCTGCAGCATCAATTGCTCCAACTCGCCATATTTGCCTTCAGTCGCGAGATGGCGGGACCAGTTCAGGGTTTCGCGCATTGCCTCCACATAGGTTGCAAGCCAGGCGAGACCATGGGTGGCATATTGATTGGCCTCGACAAGCTCCGCACTGATCCGGCCATTGCTGCCCCGGGTCATATCCGCGACGGCCATGATCGCCTGTTGCTTGAAAGATTCGGCGGCGCCAAGCGCCGATTCGCACAGGCCATCCAACCCGTCCAACAGAAGTGTGCCGGGCGCTTCAGCCATTTCAGACATTGTCATTATTATTTTTCCTTTTGATTACGGCTTTCGCTTACTCGTTGCCGGCTTCAATTGCATCCTCGATCGTTCTCAGACCCGGATACTTCGCAGAAACCAATACGGCCATATTGCCCGGTTTATGCTGATTATTCATCATTTTTGTATGAGCGCGCGGAATATCATCCCAAGAGAAAACCTCCGACATACAAGGGTCGATCCGCCGCTCGACAACCAGATTGTTCGCCTGCGATGCCTGCTTCAGGTTAGCGAAATGGCTGCCCTGAATACGTTTCTGGCGCATCCAGACAAAACGTGCATCCATGGTCAGATTAAAGCCTGTCGTGCCGGCACAGAAAACGACCATGCCACCCCGTTTAACCACATTGCAGGATACCGGGAAGGTTTGTTCACCGGGATGCTCAAACACGAAGTCAACGTCATTGCCTTTGCCGGTAATTTCCCAGATGGCCTTTCCGAATTCACGGGTTTTCTTCATATAGTCGCCGAATCCTTCTCCGTTCACGGTCGGAAGCTGACCCCAGCAATCGAAGTCTTTACGATAGAGGACACCTTACGCACAGAGCGACATCACTAAATCGCGCTAGCTTTCATCCGAAATAACAACGATTGCGTTGGAACCGGCGGCGGCCCAACTCTGGATCGC
>CALEMG010000478.1 GCA_937910835.1 uncultured Alphaproteobacteria bacterium
AGTCAATGAATCATAACCCAATCAGATCCGGTAGGTTTTTGCGGGTCTCCAGCTTTCTCGAGACATTTGTGCAGAAAACTGTGCTCAGGAGTACCTCAGATGCAAAAACCGTGTGTGTATGACGGCTTCAAAATCCTTAACGGGGTTTTCTGCACCCAGCCCCACTCGACCCCACAGAGGGCGAATTCGTACGCTAGGTGGGAAAGTTTACCGTTCCCGAGCCAATCTTGCAGTGGTTCTTTGTAAACTATTGACTGCCCACCGACTGAGCACAATTCAATGTTGCGTCCAGGATCATGTCTTCCGTTATTCTAACGCAACTCTGAGCAACGAGATCAGCGTTGAACCACCGACGCCCGCCGCCGGGGCCAGACCCGCGACATGAAACAGCTATACTGACGTTCTCCCTCAATGCGTCAAATTCAAAGTTTCCCCTACTCCCCCCATTGTCACTAACGTTCCGAACTTCAGGTATTGAACCTGGACAAATTACCCTACCTGCTCCAGCAGAAACGGATATCCGCCCCGACCTACTGTGCTTCCTGGTTCTGGGAGGAAAGCCTACAATGTCACCCTGAGGACAAGTAACTCCACCTGACCCTATGACCTCACGAGCCGACTCTGCTTGCAATCTTGAGGTCGTTTCTGAAACGCATTGCCGAACAAGTGCGCGACGGTCATTTTGTGCAAACGCATCAACTGTGAATAATAAAGTAAGAAGAACCAATATTATATTCCGCATTTTTATAGTCCTTTCTAATCAGCGCAGTTGATAATTGCTTCAGGATCTCTTGAAAGGTACGCAAGAGAGAGGCATTGATCAAAATCCTCTTTTGCGTTCTTCGGCTCTGATGTCGCGGATGCCAATATCTCTTCACCGCTAATTTGAATTTCACTACCGTCTAACTGTGCAACACCAGCCATCTCATTTATTGGGAGGATACTACCCGCGTGTTCGGCAATTTTGGAAAGCAGCTTTCCTTCATTGAAGGCATTTCTTCCGGTTGCCTGAGTCCCGCAACAATGGATTGCGACAAGCTCATTCCGGTCCGAAAAAATCGGAGCGCCGGAGCTTCCCGGCAATGTGTCACATTTATGCGAAAGTGAACCACGAGGCACACTGATTACCCTGCCTCCCCTACAGCGACCGCGTGTCGCGTGCTTTATTCGACCACCTGGATGATGAATTATGAGAAGTTGCTCTGTGTTTTCTGGCTGCCGTATACTAATTTGAACAGTCCCAAAAATAGCTCCTGGATTACCATCAACTGTTAAAATAGAATAGTCTAGTTTTTTTTGAAGAGCTTATAGGATTAATATCAACTTCAAATGACATAAATTCAGGGTTATTTTCTTCATCAATATAATATCCCATCTCTAGTTTGGCTGCTTGCACTACACCATGGCGGCCAGAACCAGGAATACAGTGATAGTTTGTGATGGCTCGAGCATCGGCTGTTAACGATGCAGTGCACGTCGTAAACTTACCCGATGGATATTGAATCTTAAGTCGACCAACTGGCTTTACAATTTTACGGATGAGGCTTTGTTTGTGATATGCAAGCAATGGCTCAAAGTTTATATTATAATCAAGTATCGAATCAAAAAAATTACTAGATTACTCATTCGAAAATATTGTCGTTTCATTTCAATATTGAGGTTCATACAAATCTTCCTCGGCGAAGGATAGTATATTGAGAGAAAATAAAGCCATAATGCATAAAAAACGCATCAGATGCTCTCCTGGTAACTTTGGATGAACTTTTTGAATTTAAGCATTCAGAACCTTACCAATGCAACTGCACGTGTATCACTGAAAACAGCTGTCTCTTCTAGGGTGCCGTCCGAAACACCTTCACCAAATCGCGCAATGTAGTCATCCACTTTAGCTTCGTGATCGGCTGACAAGCGATTCTCGGCGCAACGTCCCTTTTGGAACCAAATTCACCGCGATATCGGACCCGCAACGGCTACCGAGATCAACTTCGGCGCAACATAGGAGGGATTTAC
>CALEMG010000479.1 GCA_937910835.1 uncultured Alphaproteobacteria bacterium
ACGTGGCGGGCCTCTTCGCGGGTCTGGTTAGAGGCATATTCCTGAGCACCCGGATCGACCATAATATGACAAAGGCTGGCACTTAAGGAGAGCGCGCCCTGTTCGCCGTGCAGGATGGCAGAAAGGCTCCAGCGGGTACTTTCATTGGCGAGCTTTATTTTCTGTCCCTCGTCCAGCTTATCGGCCACCGCGCTTTGCAATTCCGGAATGGTTTCCGGCGGCATGATATATTCTTTGGTTATGTCAAACGGGCTCGAGAAATCGAGATAGGTCGTGTCCATCGGATCCCAGAAATGATCATGGGTGGCCGAAATAATGCCGTCAAAAGCCTCCGTGCGCGTCCCATAACGGTCCACTTCCAGCATCGCCGGAAAGTCGTCGCGGTCCACGGTGTTGTATATCGGGTCGTGCGTAATATGGTCGGTCATGATCATCCCTTATTATCTTTATGGCCGGTAACCTTGTTTGATGGCTACGCTTTACCTTTACGTAAACGTAAATATGATATACATCAAAATTAGGGGTTTTTCAACAATAGATTTCAAGTGCCGGAGGGCTTAGCAGGAATTCTCGCTGCGAAAAGGAGAATGGCCGGCAAGGTAATTGATCTCTGCCTCAACCTGTTTTGTCTCCGCCTTCAGGTAATCGGCAACCGCGTCATGAAAGCCGGGATCGCGCATCCAATGGGCGGAGTAAGTCTCTGTCGGCAGATAGCCACGGGCGAGCTTGTGCGGGCCTTGCGCGCCAGCCTCCACCCGCCTGACGTTATGTTGAATTGCATAGTCGATGGCGCGGTAGTAGCAGGTTTCGAAATGCAGGAATCGATGATCCTCGATACAGCCCCAATAGCGGCCATAGAGACAATCGCTGCTTTTCAGGTTGAGTGCGCCGGCAATATAGCGCCCGTTGCGACTGACCATAAAGAGAACGACCGCATCGCCGAGACTTTCGCCGAGCAGGCTGAAAAACTCGCGGTTTAGATAGGGCGTGCCCCATTTGCGGTTTCCCGTATCGGTATAGAAATGATAAAAGGCATCCCAATGCGCTTCGCCGATGTCGCTCCCGGTGAGGGTCTCGAATTCCAGATCATTTTCCGTGGCACCCTTGCGCTCTTTGCGGATTGCCTTTCGCTTCCGGGAGGAAAGCTGGGCGAGAAAATCATCGAAATTTTCGTAATTGTTATTCACCCAGTGGAACTGCTCCCCCGTGCGGATGAGGAAGCCGTCCTGCTCCATCAACTCGCGTTCCGCTGACTCTAGAAAGGTCGCATGAACGGAGGAGAGATTGAGCTTGTCGGCGACCTGCTTCGTCCCCTGAAGGAGCAGATGCTGGTATGTCTGCTGCTCCGGCCCCTCCGGCACCAGTAGGCGCGGACCTGTCACCGGCGAGAAGGGCACAGAAAGCTGCAGTTTGGGATAATAGCGGCCGCCCGCCCGCTCATAGGCATGGGCCCAGCTATGATCGAAGACATATTCCCCCTGGCTGTGGCCCTTTACATACATCGGGGCGACCCCGGCAATCCCACCGTTGAGTTCCAACGCGAGGTGATAGGGCATCCAGCCGCTTTCGGCGGAGACCGAGCCGCTGTCTTCCAGTGCCTTTAGAAACTGGTGGGTGACAAAGGGATGATCCGTCGTCAGGCAGGCATTCCAATCGGCCTCCCGTACCTCGGTGATGGATTGAAGGGTTTTAATCAATGGAGTGTCAGACATTCGGCCCGGAAAACTAAAAATTTGCGCTCTTTCTCATTGTAACAGATATCTTTTTGCGCTGCGGGGAGAATTCAAGAATTTTTATCATGAGAAATACTTTAAAGAAAATAACTTGAAAATAATACAACTTATATATGTATAAGAGAGGTGCTTCACTCTTTCATCGGGGAGTGCTCTCGCAGATTATATTGGAGACTAAAATGGATTGGTTAAAAGTCGGCATTGGCGCATTGCTCGGCGGGGCGATTGCTGCCGCTGTGACCGCGCTGCTTGTCATATATTTTGATAAACCCGCGGCAAGTTCTGGCGATGGCACCGGCATTGAAAGCGGCGCTGTCGTCGCCTTTGACGGCTCGTCAAGCTGCCCGTCGGGATGGAGCAGCTATACGAAGGCAGCAAGCCGGGTGATCGTTGGCGCGGCCGACAGCTCTCCGGGCAAGGGCTCGGACGGCAAGGCCTTGAGTGCGCATAAGACGGGCACGAGCGCGGGTCAAGAAACGGTCACGCTGGCGGCAAGTAACCTTCCACCGCATACGCATCAATATCAGGACATCTACTTTTCTTCCGATGGTGGCGCCGTATCAGTTCCCAATAGTTTTGGTAGCGGCAGCAAGACTGATAACAACAACAAGGGTTATCAGATGACCCGAACGACAATCGCCGACAAAGCGACGCCGACAGCAATCAGCAACATGCCGCCCTTTATCGCTTTGATCTATTGCGTAAAAAGCTGATGTGATACGGAGCGCGCGGGCCTGCGCGCTCCCCTTCAATTAGCTGATTTCAAATACCGCGTCGATTTCAACGGCGACATTCATCGGCAGGGCATTTGTGCCGACGGCGAAGCGGGCGTGACGGCCCTTGTCGCCGAAAATCTCGACCATCAGGTCGGAAGCACCATTGACGACCTGCGGCTGCTCTCCGAAACCGTCGATGCAGTTCACAAACCCGCTTAGCTTGACGCAGCGTACCACCTTGTCGAGATCACCGCCGCAGGCATCTTTCACCTGGGAGAGGATGTTGAGGCCGCAAACTCGCGCGCAAGCCTTGCCCTCATCCGTCGTGAAGTCCTGGCCAACTTTCCCCTGATAGGTAAGCTTGCCGTCTACAACGGGAACCTGTCCTGACACGAACACTAGATTGCCAGTTCTCACATAAGGGACGTAATTCGCCGCGGGAGCCGTTGCTGTTGGAATTTCGATGCCGAGTTCCGCCAGATGGGCGTCAATTTTGCCTGCCATTTTTTACCTCTGTTCTATTAGGGATTTATCTTGGATCATCCACCGGGACGACCACCGCCACCGCCGGTAATCCGGATGCCGACGTTCTTTGTCTGAACATAATTGAGCAGCGCTTCCTGCCCCTTTTCCCGGCCATATCCGGAGCGTTTCATGCCGCCGAAGGGGGTCTCGATCCCACCGGCAAACCATTCATTGACAAAGACCTGCCCGGCGATCAGTCGGTCCGCCGCCCAATGCGCGGTCGCTAGATCTTTGGTGTAGACGCCCGCACAAAGGCCGTAGTCCGTTCCGTTCGCGAGCGCGATGGCCTCTTCCGGATCGTCATAGGTGAGGACGGAAAGGACAGGGCCGAAAACCTCTTCGCGGGCAATGGTCATCTCCGGTGCGACATTAGCGAAGACCGTTGGCTCGATAAAATGTCCGGGGAGTTCATTATGTTTCCGTCCGCCGGAGACGGCCTCTGCTCCGGCTTGTGATGCGGCAAGACACATGCCTTCGATCTTGTCAGCCTGTGCGGCGGAAATCACCGGCGTGAGATCGTGACCGTCGATTCCGGGGCCGACGGAGAGGGATTTTGCCTTTGCGGCCATCTTACCAACGACTTCATCCTGCAACGACGTTGGCACAATTAAGCGCGACTGGGCAGAGCAGACCTGCCCGGCGTGGCTGAAAATCCCGCTCGCCGTAGAGTTGATGGCCTGATCAATATCGGCATCCTTAAACAGGATACCGGCGGACTTGCCGCCAAGCTCCATGACGCAAGGGATGACCCGTTCCGCCGCTGCGCGCAGGATCGACTGGCCCGTCGCGACTGAGCCGGTAAAGACGATATGGTCGATATCCGGATGGGCGACAAGCGCTACACCGCAGTCCTGGCCATAGCCACAGAGAATATTGACGGCACCTTTCGGCACGCCAGCACGGTGGCATGCCTCCGCAATAAAATAGGTGGAAACCGGGGAGAGTTCTGGCGACTTAAGTACAACGGTGTTTGCTGTTGCAAGGGCGCAGGCAATGGACCGCGCCGCAATCTGGAGTGGGAAGTTCCACGGCACGATCTGCGCCGAGACACCGAAGGGAGTGGGGATGGTGTAATCCACATAGTCCGCGCCGAGCGGGATCATCCGCCCTTCCAGCTTGTCCGCGAGGCCACCGTAATAGGTGAAATAGCGCGCTGCCGCCATGGCTTCATTCTTGCCGCCGGTCAGCGTTTTTCCATTGTCGAGACATTCCGCAAGGGCAATCTCATCGGCCATTTCCGTTATGTGGCGGGCAATCTCTAACATCAGCGCGCCGCGATTCGTTGGGCGCATATTATAAAGCTCCCGGGTCTCAAAACAGGCGCGCGCAGCGGAGACGGCTCTGTCTACATCTGGCCGTTGCGCCTGTGCGACTTCAGCGATGATCTGGCCTGTTGCGGGGTTTTCAATCTCGATGCGTCCGCCGTCCATGGCGTCCACCCATTCCCCGTTTATATAGCTCTGCCAGTATTTTTTTATCTCGCTCATGGCTTGCCTTCTTTGCTTCCGACTTTTGCGATTTCTATCACGAGGATACGCCGAGAGCCAGCCTGCGCTAGCCCTGATGGTAAAATTTTCTATTTCGACTTTTATAAGTGTAGAATAGGCCTATATCAACGGGACCAATCAAAGCAATCAGGTGCGCCCATGGGTCTTATGAATAATATGGATACCGAGAATCGGTGTGGCCATTTCAAGCCGCAGGACGAAAATGAGGAGTTGTTTGCCTGGCTGATCGATGCTGGATTGACGGGAACGACAGTTCGTGACCTGTTCACAGAATTCTGCAAACGGCTGAATGATCAGGGTGTGAAGCTTAAGCGCGGTAGTATCGCCTTAAGCGCGATCCATCCACAAGTGAGCGCGTTCATGTATACTTGGCGACGTGGTGAGGGTCTGGTTACGAACACCAATTTCCTGCATTCGGATATTCCCGGGGAAGGTTGGTTCGCTAGTCCTTTCTTCTTCATGCTGTCAAACAAGATTACCTTTCTGCATCGCCAGTTGACAGCGGAGGCGGAACTGGATTTTCCGGTTCTCGTTGAATTTCGTGATGAGGGCATGACGGACTGGTTCTGCCAGACGTTTGATTTCGGTTGGGAGTTTGAAAATCAAAGGCTGGAGCATACAGCCGGCCTGATTACGAGCTGGGCGTCGGACCGTCCAGGCGGCTTTACAGAGGAAGAATTCCGGATCATGAGCCGGGCAATCCCGGATTTTGGCCTTGCGGCGAAAGGCATTGCCTCCTACCGAACGGCGAGATCTATGCTGGAGACCTATATCGGGCGTGAAACATCGCGCAAGGTACTCTCCGGTCAGGTGCGGCGTGGCTCCGTCGATAGTATCAATGCCGTATTGGTCTACGCGGACCTTAAGGGCTTCACTAAGCTCTCCGATACGATCGATCGGGAGGATCTTGTGGAAATGCTCGATCACTATCTTGATCAGATGGCCAGCCCTATAGAGGCCGCAGGCGGTGAAATCCTCAAATTCATGGGCGATGGCGTTCTCGCCACGTTTGAGCTGACCTCGTCGGATGATGACGCCACCCGAGTGATTTGCGAAACGGCCCTCGGCGTGACCCAGAAAATGGCGGAAGGAGTTGACCAACTGAACCACAAGCGCCGCGCTGCGAACAAGCCGACGATGGAACTCGATATCGCGCTGCATGTGGGGGAAGTGATGTATGGGAATGTGGGCTCGGAAACGCGGCTCGATTTCACGGTTATCGGCCCGGCTGTAAATGAAGTAAGCCGGATTGAAGCGCTGTGCGATCAGCTTGAGGCCCGGTTGGTAGCCTCGGGCGATTTTGTCCGGACCTGTGCGGACGCGGCGTCCTCGCTCCGCTCCTGCGGATATCACGAGTTACGTGGCGTGCGCGAACCGATCGAGCTTTTCTGCCGCGACTAGCCCAGATGACAAGGTAGCGCGCCGCTTAGGAAGTGCACGCTACCTTCTTGTTCGCTTTTTTGTTGTCATACATGGCTTTGTCGGCGGCGTTCATTAGATCGCGGTAAGAACTGTCACCGGTGTAAGGGACAACCCCCATGCTGGCTTTCAGGAAGATTTTCCGCCCGCGTGCCGGAATGGAGGCGGCGCTGATTTCTCTTTGAATGGCGAGGGCGCGGGCCCGCCCGTTTTCGGCGTTCGTCCGGGTCAGGACGAAGACGAACTCGTCACCGCCGATGCGCGCGACAAAATCCGAACTGCGAAGGTTACGCTGAATATTCTCAGCAAGTTTCTGGAGTGCGATGTCGCCGGTGTTATGGCCGAACCGGTCGTTGATTTCCTTGAAGTCATTGAGATCGAGGAAGGCGACAATCCCTTCTTCCCCGTGACGGCGCGCTGTGGCGAGGGTGCGGGTCATGAATTCCTGCAAGCCACGGCGATTATGCAGCCCGGTCAGTTCGTCTGTGGTGGAAAGGGCTTCCAGTTCTTGGATTCGCTGCTGTTGCTCTGTTATATGCTGCTCCGCGCTCGCGGCATAGGCGATGATACGATTGATTAGTTGCCAGTGTTTGGCCGGTGCCTGACGTCTCAGGCTGGACTTGAGTGCCGAGGAAATATCTTCCAACTGCACACCGATTTCCGTTTCGAACCCCGGCGGATGGCCAGTTTGAAGGGGTGATATATTCGCCATGGATGATGACATAACTCAATTCTCCTCACAAAAGCCGTTCTATTAGTTTCATTGGTTGTCTCATTTGGAAACCAGAACTGCATAATTTACTGCCCAGAGAGCAGCAACTAACGTGCCAAAATTCAGAGTTAAAAAAACTGTTCCAAATCAATGAGTTAGATCAAAAAATAAATATTTCATTCATATTTTGGGCGAAATTGCGGGGAATTTTATGCCTTTCAGACCGGAATATTTGACCCATATAGACAGAATGTCCCCATCTTCTGCGATAAACCTTCACAGTCGCAAAATTGAGGTATATTACTGGCTTTTAAGAATTCTATGCGGCCCGCGCAGCTCAGTTAATATGGATTAATAGTAGAAATGAAATGGTCAAAAGTTGTTTTCACTCTTGTTAGTATCGGCCTGACCGGTATTGCGAGTTTCTCTTCCGCCGCGCCGCTGCAACTGGCCTCCCATCAAGCCGTATATGACCTGCGCCTTGAAGAGCTTGGGGAAAATAGTGGAATAGAAGGTGTTCGCGGGCGCATTGTCATGAAGATAGAGCAGCAATGCGATGGCCTGATCGTCAACCAGCGCATGGTGTTGGAGATGATCAATTTTGAAGGCAATGTCATTGTCTCTGATTTCAGCCAGTCGACCTGGGAAGATAATAGTGGCCGAATGATGCGCTTTGACATGTCGAATATGTTGAACGGCCAGATGATCGAGAAATACAGCGGCATTGCCGAGCATCGGGAAAATGGCACGGTTGTCGAGTTCAGCGACCCTGATCAACCCGATCTGGAATTACCCAGCGATGTTATTTTCCCGGGCGAGCATACTCGATTGGTGTTGAAAGCCGCCGCCGCCGGCAAGAACCTGCTTTCCGCGAAAGTCTATGACGGCAATGGGAAGTACGCGCTATCAGATACACTCGCCGTGATCTGCAAGGCGCAGACGCTCCTGACACCAGCAGAGGCGGAAGAGGACCTAAAAGGACAGACCTATTGGCCGCTGCAGATTTCCTTCTTCGATCTCACGCAGCAGCAAACGGAACCGGATTATAAAATTGCCATGAGGATTTTTGGCAATGGCGTAGCGACTGACCTGCATCTCGACTACAGCGACTTTTCCCTGCGCGGGGATGTTGCGGAGCTGACCTTCCTCACACCAGAGAAATGTTCCTGATCCACCCCGATCAGCTTTTCCGCGTCAGGCCGCGTCCCTTGGTGATGACCGCATCGCCAAATTTATCTCGCAACTTGTCGATTGCGGCCTCGACTTCTTTCTCGTGACCGGAATTGCCGCTTAAGAGATCGGGTCGGTCTGCATCCTCCAGATCGCCGAAGCTGCTGATACCGACACCGATCAGGCGGAAATCGTGGCCGGGCGCTGTCTTTTCCAGGAGTGGTTTTACCTCCCGATAGAGCGTTTCCGCAAGCTGCGTTGGCTGGGCGAGGGTATGGCTGCGGGTCAGGGTCTTGAAATTGCCTGTTTTGAGTTTGAGCGTAATTGTCTTACCCGCCTTGTTCGATTTTTTAAGGCGTTTTGAGACTTTCTCGCAAAGCGGCCAGAGCCGCGCCAGCAGAATATCGATATCCGAAGTATCCGTGCTGAAAGTCGTCTCTGCTGAGATGCTTTTGGCGCGAAGGTCGGATTTTACGCGCCGCTCATCCTCCCCGCGCGAAAGGTGATAGAGACGGTTTCCCATCACGCCGTAACGGGCCACCAGCTCTTCCTTTTCCCGGCATTGCAGCTGACCGATGGTGGTGATGCCCTCTGTGGCGAGTTTACGATTAAGCGCCTTGCCGACGCCCCAGATATCGCTGACCGGTCGTGGTTTAAGAAAATCCAATGCTTCCGCCTGGCCGATGACGGCAAAACCGTTTGGCTTATCAAGATCCGAGGCAAGCTTGGCGAGATATTTGTTATAGCTGAGGCCGACGGAGACTGTGATCCCGATCTTTCTTTCCACCTCCCGCGCGAGCCAGGCCATGGACTGCGCAGCATTCCTGTGGTGCAGCCGCTCGGTACCGGATAGGTTAAGAAAGGCCTCATCGAGGGAAAGGGGCTCTACATCCGGCGTCAGCATATCGAACAATGCGCGGATTTCACGGCTGACGGCGGCATATTTCGCCATGTCCGGCGGAATGATGACGGCATCGGGGCATAATTTTTTTGCCTTGAACAGCGGCATGGCCGAACGAACCCCCGACATCCGGGCGATATAGCAGCAAGTGGAGACAACGGCGCGCGGGCTGTCATGGCAAATGATGAGTGGCTTGGCGTTCAGGTCGGGATTATCGCGCTTTTCCACAGATGCATAAAAGGCATCGCAATCGACATGGGCAATGGAAAGATCGAACAACTCCGCATGGCGGAGGACTTTCGGCGACCGGCAATTCGGGCAGCGGTTATGCGCAAGTTTCTCTTCTTCAAGAATTGTCAGGCAGTGGCGGCAAAGGCTGGCCATAGCGCCCCCATCAGTACTCGCCTGTCTCGATATGACGAATGATATGCGCACTGATCTCCGGCCAGTTATAGAGGCGGCTGTGGCTATGCTCCGCGGGGCCCAGAAGATCGGACAACCGCGGATCGGCTATATAATGCAGCCGGTGCACATGCGCGGCATGTTCATTAACCGAGCTGTGGTTATGGGGAATATCGTCAATGAAATAGGCTGGCGCGTTTAGTCCCTCGGTTAGGAAGCGCACCACCTCTCCCTTGCTGCCGATATTGGCGATCAGGGGGAAATCCATCCCTTTGTCGCATAGGCCCATCCGACGCTTCTCGGCATATTTGGGCGGGACGTTGCTGAGAACGACAATCTGTGCATGATCACTGAGACTGGCGAGACCCTCCGACGCGCCATCGACAGCGGGGAGAACGGCGCAACGCTGATCGAAAAAGTCGGACAGAAGGACGCCGATTTCCGTCTGATCAACTGGCTCCTTATCGGCGAGGCGGCGAATATTGCCAGTGAGTGCGAAAGACGACCAATCGAAATACAGATCAAGGGATTTGAGGAAATCCTCAAGGCCGATCATGAAATTGAATAGAACCTCGTCCGCGTCGGTAATGACAAGTGGGCGGTCGCGATCAATGGTCAGTCCCTGCAATTGGGGGCGAACATCATCGTGGATACCGGTAAACATGATCAATAATCCTCCACCGGCGCTCCGGGTAAAAATTGGCGCGCTCGAATGATGCCGGTGGGATCCAGCTTCTCGCTTGCGCAAAAATCGACTAATATATCTTCATGCATCAGCAAAAAATCAAGCACGCCAGCCAGAATCTCAGGGTTTTGAGCCGAGCGGGCGAGGGTGCCGGAGTCAATGCCGGTTTCCGCGAGCAGCCAGCTCATGGTTTTTTCCTGTTCGGCAATAAATGTAAGCGCCTGGAGTGCGATTATTTCAGATTTTTCTCGATTCATAAAATTTTCTATGCCTGAAACTCTATATGGTAAGGGAAAATTAAACATATATCTGTTTATTGTGAACGAATGATAGTCCCATGTGCAGGAAATCGAAAGCTCTCTCTGGGTCTATATTAGCCGTCTCACTTTGGCGATTGTACTTGTGAATTGGACGTACTGAAAATGAAGACAGTGTTGATTGTCGAAGATAACGACTTAAATATGAAGTTGTTCCACGATCTTCTGGAGGCGCATGGCTACAACACCATCCAGACAAAAGATGGAATGGAAGCTTTGAGCCTCGCGCGGGAGCATATGCCGGATCTGATCCTGATGGATATTCAGTTGCCGGAGGTATCCGGGCTGGAAGTGACGAAATGGATTAAAGAGGATGAGGCGTTGAAGTCAATTCCCGTTATCGCCGTCACCGCTTTTGCAATGAAGGGGGACGAAGAAAAAATCCGCGAGGGGGGCTGTGAAGCCTATGTCGCGAAACCGATCTCCGTCGAAAATTTCCTGAACACCGTCAAAGAATTTTTGAGCTAGATTATGTCTGCACGCATCCTGGTCGTCGACGATGTTATTCCGAACGTTAAAATACTCGAGGCAAAGCTGTCCGTCGAATATTATGACGTGGTG
>CALEMG010000480.1 GCA_937910835.1 uncultured Alphaproteobacteria bacterium
GCCCGGCGTGACAACATCTTTTGCCCGAAGTGCGGCGGCACGGCCGAAGACGACCAGATCGATCAGAGAGTTCGATCCCAGCCGGTTCGCGCCATGCACGGACACACAGGCCGCCTCGCCTACGGCCATCAGGCCGGGCACAATCGCATCCGGATTGCCATCTTTCAAATCGACAACTTCCGCATGATAATTAGTGGGAATGCCGCCCATATTGTAATGCACTGTCGGCAGCACCGGTATGGGCTCCTTATGTACATCGACGCCAGCAAAAATACGGGCGCTTTCCGAGATACCGGGAAGCCGTTCGTCAATCATGGACGGATCAAGATGGTCCAGATGAAGATAGATATGATCTTTCCGCGGGCCAACGCCGCGACCTTCGCGAATTTCGAGGGTCATGGACCGGCTCACCACATCGCGGCTGGCGAGGTCCTTTGCATGGGGCGCATACCGCTCCATGAAACGTTCTCCTTCACCATTCACAAGGAATCCACCTTCACCGCGCACGCCTTCGGTAATCAGACAGCCTGCGCCATAAATACCCGTCGGATGGAATTGCGTGAACTCCATATCCTGAAGTGGAAGGCCGGCGCGCAGTACCATTCCGCCGCCATCCCCTGTGCAGGTATGAGCAGAGGTGCAACTGAAGTAGGCCCGACCGAAACCACCCGTCGCCAGCACGACCATATGCGCACGGAAAAGATGCAGGGTGCCATCCTCAAGACACAGGCAAAGCACTCCCTTGCAAGCGCCATCCTTGTCCATGATCAGGTCGAGCGCGAAATACTCGATAAAGAACTCGGTGTCATGCTTGAGGCTCTGGCTGTAGAGCGTATGCAACATGGCATGACCTGTCCGGTCAGCGGCGGCGCATGTACGCTGCGCTGCTGGCCCTTCCCCAAACTGGGTTGTCATTCCGCCGAAGGCGCGCTGATAAATCTTGCCTTCCTCGGTGCGGCTGAAAGGCATCCCGAACTGCTCCAGTTCCAGAACAGAGGCCGGGGCCTCACGGCACATATATTCGATAGCATCCTGATCGCCGAGCCAATCAGACCCCTTGACCGTGTCATACATATGCCATTGCCAGTTATCTTCGCCCATATTCCCGAGTGAGGCGGAAATGCCGCCTTGCGCGGCAACGGTATGGCTCCGGGTCGGAAATACCTTGGTGACCGCCGCCGTTTTCAGGCCAGCCGCCGCCATACCCATAGTCGCACGCAAGCCCGCACCGCCTGCACCGACGACGACCACGTCATATTTATGTTCTGTAATTGGATAGGCTTCTGACATAATTTTTTCTTTATCCCCCGAGCGCTAGCTTCAATATTGCGAGCGCGGCAACAAAACCGACAATCACGCAGAAAAAACTATTGAGCAGCAGCAGAAAAACTTTCGTACTTTCCGTATGAATATAATCTTCGATAACAACCTGCATGCCTAGCTTGAGGTGATAAAACATCGCCACAATCAGCAATAACATCACAATTGATATAAAGGGTTGCCCAAGTACGTAACGTACATGAGTATAATCAGCACCGACCAGGCTGATTAAACAGCCAAGGGCGACAAGAAAAAGCGGGATCAGGGCAAGAGCCGTCACTTTCTGATGCCACCAATGAGTAGTGCCTTCTTTCGCGGAACCCAGACCGCGAACATTTTTAAGAGGGGCTCTCATTCCCATAGCTTAGGCTCCCATTGCGTAGGCGATAATCCAGGTGAGCAGGGTCAGAACGACAGAGGCAATAATCGCCGCCATGCCTGATTTCCGCATGGTCGGCAGCTCAAACCCCTGCCCCATATCCCAGAAGAGGTGACGAATACCGTTGCACAGATGGTAAAAGAGCGACCAGGTAAAGCCAAACAGAACGATTTGCCCAAGCCAGGAAGTCATAAACGCGCTTACCGTGGCGTAAGCCTCCGGTCCTGTAGCAACCGCAATTAGCCACCATGCCAACAACAGCGTTCCCACCCCGAGAGCGATACCTGTCGCACGATGCGTTATTGAGGTAACCATCGTGATCTGCGGCTTGTAGATCTGCAGATGTGGCGACAGCGGTCTTTCAATTTTCGCCATTTGGAAGTCTTTCTCGCTGATAAGTTTCCGAATTTTCTTGTTCTTTTTTCGCCGAGGAGTTTAATCCCCAACTATCTCAAGTCAATAGAACTATATACTTATTTACACCTCGAGCGTCCTTTTTGGCAAGATAACCCAATAATCGATATCCAGCACAACCGCAGGATCGCGTTTACCGTCATCCTGCTTATCGGGAAATCCATCACAAGAGGTATCTTTTGTTGCAATCGTTCGGATACGCAACGCGCCCGCAGTTGGACTGTCGGCAAGCTCGGATTTTTCCAGTACCTCACTCCAGGCATAAATCGTATGACCGGCAAATGTCGGGGCCGTATGGGAACCCCCATTGATCGCACCAATTAGCTGGGCATTGCCAAGGCCATTGAATGAGAGAGCACGCGCCAAGCTGATAATATGACCACCATAAATCAATCGACGGCCAAAACGGTCATTCTGCATCTGATGCTGGTTAAAATGGACCTTGGCAGTGTTTTGATATAGCCGCGTCGCCATCATATGTTCGGCTTCCTCGATCGTCATGCCGTCCACATGGTCAATCTTCTCACCTACCTCGTAATCCTCGAAATAGTGTGGGGATCCGGCAAGCGTCGCATCATAGCTAGAGAAATCAATCCCTTGCGGCAGAGAAATCTGCACAGGATCAACACGATCCGGCAGCTCCGGCACAACAGCTTCCGGTGCCGGAGTGCTTTCATCCTTTTTGCGGACCATGACCCAGCGAACATAGTCAAGGACGATTGCGCCCATCTGATTGGTTCCAGTGGAACGGACGTAGACAACGCCGGTCTTGCCGTTGGAATTTTCTTTAAGGCCAATCACCGTTGAGCTTGTTTTTACAGTATCGCCCGGAAAAACGGGTGCCTTGAACTGCACATCCGCATAGCCAAGGTTGGCAACCGCATTCAGGGAAACATCGGGAACCGTCTTGCCAAAGACGATATGAAAAACCAGAAGATCATCAATCGGTGCGGCTTCAAGTCCACAATCCATGGCGAAGCTGTCCGCCGACTGCAGCGCAAAGCGCCCACCGTAGAGCGCCGTATAAAGCGACACATCACCTTCGGTAATGGTGCGCGGCGTTGCATGATCAAGAACCTGTCCGACCTTGAAATCTTCGAAGTAGTTTCCAGGATTGGTTTTGCTCATCGAATTTACCTTCCCTTACTCAGCTGCCGCCGCAATGGCGTCAGCCATGGCAACTTTCGCTTTGGCGATCTCGACATGTAGGTTTTCGACGAGCTTGCCATCGACCAGCACCACACCCTTGCCTTCTTTCTCGGCGGCTTCAAACGCCTCGATGACTTTTCGCGAATGCACAACTTCCGCTTCGGACGGGGCAAATACCTCATTCGTTGGGGCGAGCTGCTTGGGATGGATCAGTGTCTTTCCGTCGAACCCGAGTTCCAGCCCTTGCACACAGGACGCACGAAAGCCGTCTTCATCGGCGAGATCAAGATAAACACCATCAAGAACCGTAAGGCCATAAGCGCGACCGGCGAGCAAGCAAAGCCCGAGGGAGGTAATCACCGGTAGGCGCATCGGTGTATGTTGTGCCTGCAGATCCTTCACAAGATCGGACGTCCCCATAACGAAGCAGTCAACACGCAGGCTTGACGCGGCGATTTCTTCTGCCTTCAGGATACCGAGCGGCGTTTCCATCATGCACCAGATCGTCGTTGCCTCCGGCGCACCGGCTTCCGTCATGATTTTTTCGAGCGTCTGGACCTGCGCGGCGCTTTCTACCTTGGGAAGCAGGATCGCGTCAGGCCCCGCCTTGGCCGCTGCGATAATGTCATCCTTCCCCCACGGGGTATCAAGGCCGTTGACCCGAATGATGATTTCGCGATTGCCATAGTCACCCGAAGCCGCATTAGCGCATACAATTTCGCGGGCTTCCGCCTTCGCATCCGGGGCAACCGCGTCTTCAAGATCAAGGATAAGAGCATCTGCGACAAGTGTCTTTGCTTTTTCCTGAGCGCGGGCGTTGGAACCCGGCATATAAAGAACCGAACGACGGGGGCGAATGTTTTTTGTCATTGTTAATCCCTCGGGCGCGACGCCCTATTCAAATATTCTTGGCAAATTAAGAAATGCGAGCCGCATCATAAAGGGTTTTTATTGCGACGCAACAATTAGGGACAAAAATGCCGGTGTTTCACATGCCGGCGGACCGATGTTTCATTGCTGCATCTCCACGGCACCCACGTCCGGTCCCTTTCCAGACGGTCGAGGGTTACCGAAGTAATCGACTTTCATTTCCGGGTCGGGCTCGCCATTGTCGATGGCCTCGCTATCCTCGGGCAGTCGAAGATCTCCGTCATCAATGTCAACGAACACATCATCCAGATCATCGATTTCAATATTCCCGAAACGCTCAACGCCCTCCCCTTCGATTTTTATTTCATTCGCGACATTATTGGCAACAAGGCTGGCATCTTCCGGATCACCTTCTGAAACAGAGATGATTGTGATTGTGGCTGGGCCCGGCGGAAAATAATCGATATCCATAACCGTGTTGTTTTTTATCCGGACATTTCTTGCGCCAAAAACCGATATTCCATGCCAGTTATCGACGGCAATAATATTGTTCTCAATGGTCCAGTCTTCATAGACGCCATCAAACATCCCTATTCCTTCAAGTTTGCAGACATAGGGCTGATTAAAATCCTCAAAATTCAGAATTAGATTACGGCGAAAGGTCACATCTTTAATCACGCCGGTTCCGGGCCGCCCGTCCGCCCCGGTTGACCAGGACTGAAACCCATCCGAATGGTTCGGGTTCACTTGATAGCAGTTCTTGACGACGTTCTCTTCGAACAGGCTGTGATCGCCCAATCCACGTAGGCCATCGCCTGAGAAATTCTTCACTTCGTTCTTTGCAACAACGCTGTGCTTGCCGAGCGTTGAAATCCCGAAATTCACATTTCTGATTTTGTTATTGCGAATATCAGCATACTCCGCTTCAGAGAAAATTCCGTCCAGTGCTTTTTCATTCCAGTCATCCGCCGACCAATCGGAAATATCCTCAACCGTATAAATGGTGAAGCCCTCAATTTTGATATGGCTGGAATTCTTGTCGATGCGGACATGATATCTCTCCCCCGGCTCGCGCATGCCGTTCGAGGTCACGGTCAAGCCGGTTAAGGCCCAATTAGCACTTCCCTTTATTTCCATATTTTCGAAGACAGCCTGCTGACCATCGGCGACAACCACCGACGTTATCTCGGACATTTCTTTATTCTGAATGACAAGCCGGCCATAGGCGCCACCCGCCAAAACCACCCGATCCCCGGCTTGAATAATATCCTCGTCAAGCATCGATTGCAGGCTATGCCAGGGAGATGCTTCGCTGCCGTCCGCCGCACCCTCCGACGCTTTTGGATCAACATAAATATCCCGCGCTGTTGCCGGAAAGATTACCGACAGCATTGCCGACAGACAGACAAGAAGTGATGCGGTGAATTTCAGAGTATGTGCCATCATCACGACCTCCGGAGATTGTAAACAACCGATCGGCTGTTTTTTCATCCAGAAAGACTATGACAACGGCTAAAAATGAACAAGCCGACCTGAAGCTTATTTTAATTACGTCAGGTCGGCTTGCTCTCAGGTCTTTGGGGCGACTATGCCGCCTTTTTTAGGTATTCGCGGCCTACCAGCTCAGCAATCTGAACCGTATTGAGGGCCGCGCCTTTACGAAGGTTATCCGAAACGCACCACAGGTTGATGCCGTTCTCAATCGTCGCATCATCGCGAATACGCGAGATAAAGGTGGCGTAGTCACCGACACATTCGACGGGCGTTACATAACCGTTTTCTTCGGGGTTATCGACAACCATGATGCCCGGCGCCTCGCGCAGGATTTCCCGCGCGCGATCCGCGCTCAACTCGTTCTCAAACTCGATATTGATACTTTCGGCATGACCGACGAAAGTCGGAACACGAACGCAGGTCGCCGTCAGCTTGATGGAGGAATCGACAATCTTCTTTGTTTCGACCATCATCTTCCATTCTTCTTTGGTGTAACGGTCATCCATGAAGGCATCAATATGCGGGATCACATTAAAGGCAATCTGCTTGGTGAATTTTTCCGGCGTTGGAGCATCGTTCACATAGATCCCCTTGGTCTGGGTAAACAACTCATCCATTGCCTCATTCCCCGCACCCGAGGTCGACTGATAGGTCGAGACCACGACGCGCTTGATCGTTGCCGCGTCATGCAACGGCTTCAATGCCACGACAAGCTGCGCGGTCGAGCAGTTCGGGTTCGCGATAATGTTCTTCCGAGTATAACCGGCGGCATCCAGCGGATTTACTTCCGGTACGACCAGCGGCACATCCGGATCCATGCGAAAATGCGAGGAATTATCGATCACAATACATCCCTGTGCGGCCGCAATCGGTCCATATTTTGCAGATACAGAACCGCCTGCGGAAAAGAGCGCGAAGTCCGTTCCCGTGAAATTAAAATCATCCAGCGCCTTCACCTTCAACGTCTTATCACCGAAGGAGACCTCGCGCCCGACAGAACGTTTCGAAGCGAGCGCGATAACTTCCGTCACCGGAAATTGTCTTTCATGCAAAATATTCAGCATTTCGCGGCCCACATTCCCGGTGGCGCCGACTACCGCAACTCTGTATCCCATGATCTTAATCTCTTCTATTTCCCGGCATCTCTGCGCCGGGGGTTAAATCAATCGCGCAATTAACAGGAATTAACCATTTGCCTTGTCCAGCTCACGGATAATGGCATCACCCATTTCCGTGGTCGACACCTGCGTCATGCCCGCTGACATGATATCGCCAGTGCGAATGCCACTTGCAAGCACTTTTTGCACTGCCGTCTCCACAAGATCCGCTTCATCGCCCATATCGAAGCTATAACGCAACGCCATGGCATAGGAGAGGACGGTCGCGATGGGGTTCGCGATATTCTGTCCCGCGATATCCGGGGCAGAACCGTGGACTGGCTCGTAGAGGGCTTTACGCCGTCCTGTCTCATCGACGTCACCCAGGGAGGCCGACGGCAACATACCAAGGGAACCGGTGAGCATGGCCGCACAGTCGGAGAGAATATCGCCGAACAGGTTATCGGTAGCGATCACGTCAAATTGCTTGGGCTTGCGCAAAAGCTCCGTCGCCGCAGCATCCTCAATCAAGTTGCTGAGCTCGACTTCAGGGAACTCGGTCTCGCCGATATTCGTCACTTCCTCGCGCCAGAGCACGCCCGATTCCATCACATTGGCTTTTTCGCTGGAACACACGCGGTTATCGCGCTTCTTCGCCAGCTCAAAGGCAACGCGGGCAACCCGCTGAATTTCCGGTGTCGTGTAAACCTGCGTGTTCACACCCCGGCGGATACCGTTCCCGAGATCCTCGATCCCGCGCGGCTCCCCGAAATATACACCGCCAGTGAGCTCACGGATGATCATGATGTCAAGGCCGCTTACCAGTTCCGGCTTCAGGCTGGATGCATCCACCAGCGCATCAAAACAGACTGCCGGACGGAGGTTCGCGAAAAGCTCCAGGTCCTTGCGAAGGCGCAAAAGGCCGCGTTCAGGCTTGATCGAGAAATCAAGATTATCCCATTTCGGTCCACCAACTGCACCGAGCAAAACCGCATCCACATTCTGCGCCTTTTCGACAACTTCATCCGTGACTGGAATACCGTGTTTGTCGATAGATGAACCGCCGACGAGATCTTCGTCAACATCGAAGGAAACCGCGCGGTTATCTTCCATCCAGTTTACAATGCGGCGCACTTCGCCCATGGCTTCCGGACCAATGCCGTCGCCGGGCAGGATCAACAGGGATTTATTTGATGCCATTACAATTCACTCTCTAATTACCGGAACTCAGATTACAGCCAGGGCTGCTGCATTTTGCGGGTTTCTTCATATTCCGCAACTTTGTCTTCCTTTTTCATAGTCAAACCGATTTCATCAAGGCCCGTAAGCAGGCAGTGCTTGTTAAAATGGTCAATCTCGAAATGAATGACGCCGCCGTCCGGCCCCCGGATTTCCTGAGCCTCCAGATCAATGGAAATTGTCGCATTAGCGCCGCGCTCCGCATCTTCCATTAGTTTACTTAGATCTTCGGGAGAGACTTCAATCGGCAAAATTCCGTTCCGGAAGCAGTTATTATGGAATATATCGGCAAAACTTGTGGAGATCACACAGCGGACCCCGAAATCGAGAAGCGCCCAAGGCGCATGTTCACGGCTGGAGCCACAACCAAAATTATCGCCCGCAACAAGGATTTCCGCGTTACGGTAGGCTGGCTGATTAAGAACAAACTCTTCACGTTCCGTACCATCATCGTTGTAGCGCATTTCGGCAAACAGGTTCTTTCCGAGACCCTTACGCTGAATGGTTTTAAGGTACTGTTTGGGAATGATCATATCAGTATCGATATTGACCAAGGGCATTGGCGCGGCAACCGCCGTCAGCTTATTGAATTTTTCCATTTTCTTGTTCCTTTATCCCAATTCCCGCACGTCCGTCAGATGGCCGGTAACCGCTGCGGCGGCGGCCATCGCCGGACTTACCAGATGAGTCCGTCCACCATGGCCCTGACGTCCTTCAAAGTTCCGGTTGGAGGTTGACGCACAACGATCACCCGGTGCCAGCTTGTCCGGGTTCATGGCCAAGCACATAGAGCAGCCCGGCTGGCGCCACTCAAATCCGGCGGCTTCAAAGATTTTATCAAGGCCTTCGTCCTCTGCCTGAATTTTGACCAGTCCAGATCCCGGCACGATAATAGCGTTCACGGTGGATTTGACTTTCTTACCTTCAATGACCTTCGCGACCGCACGCAAATCCTCGATCCGGCCATTCGTGCAGGAACCGATAAAGACGTGATCGACCTCAATATCTGAAAGCTTCATGCCCGCCGTCAGGCCCATATATTTAAGTGCCCGCTCTGCCGCTCCACGCTTGCCCTCATCCGCAAAATCGCTCGGCGCTGGGACTGAACCCGTGATCGGCAGGGCATCTTCGGGGCTGGTCCCCCAGGTCACATACGGAATCAACTCACTCGCATCGAGTTCGACTTCCATATCGAATTTTGCACCTTCGTCAGAGTTCAGCGTTTTCCAGTAGGCAACTGCCTGTTCGAAGGTGCCCGCCTTCGGGGCATAAGGACGGCCCTTGACATACTCGAAAGTGGTTTCGTCCGGCGCAATCAGGCCGGCGCGCGCGCCCGCCTCAATCGTCATATTGCAAAGGGTCATCCGCCCTTCCATGGAAAGTGCTCGGATTGCATCACCGGCATATTCGATCACATGGCCGGTGCCGCCCGCCGTTCCGATCTTGCCAATAATAGCGAGCGCAATGTCTTTCGCCGTCACCCCGAGAGGAAGGTCCCCATGGACCGTAACCCGCATGTTCTTGGCTTTTTCCTGAACCAGGGTCTGGGTTGCCAGCACATGTTCAACTTCGGATGTTCCTATACCATGCGCCAGGGAGCCAAATGCACCATGCGTCGAGGTGTGGGAATCACCACACACGATCGTCATGCCCGGCAGGGTCAGCCCCTGCTCCGGCCCGATAATATGCACAATACCACGCCGGTCGTCGGTCATGGAAAAATAGGGAATACCGAATTCCGCAGTGTTGGCTTCCAGTGTGTCCACCTGAAGCTTGCTTTCGGGGTCGGTTATTCCCTTTTCGATATCCTTGGTCGGGACGTTATGGTCTGCAACCGCAAAGGTCGCGTCGGGGCGGCGAACCTTGCGCCCCGCAACACGCAGCCCTTCAAAAGCCTGCGGGCTGGTTACTTCATGAACAAGATGACGGTCGATGTATAGAATATAGGCTTCGTCTTCCAGTTGATCGACAACGTGGCTGTCCCAGATTTTGTCGTACAAGGTTCTAGGGGTTCCCATTTTCTATCCTCGCAAATCGTCAAATTTTCTTATTCATTCATTTCCCGCAGGCGCGCCAATCGTTCGACTACTCGCCGCTCTTGCTAGCGTAGCGGTCCTCACGGCGTTCGCGGATACGGGCCTTCTTACCACGCAGTTCGCGCAGGTAATAAAGCTTCGCACGACGGACAACACCCTGCCGGATCACTTCAATATGGTCAATACGCGGAGAATAAAGCGGAAAAATACGCTCAACGCCTTCACCATAGGAAATTTTCCGAACCGTGAAGTTCGCATTGATGCCGCCGCCATTACGGGCAATGCAGACACCTTCAAAGGCCTGGATACGCTCACGCGTGCCCTCAACAACCTTCACATGCACCCGAAGAGAATCCCCGGGACGAAACTCAGGCACAGGACGTTCCGCTGTGAGTTTCTCGATTTGCTCTTGCTCTAGCTTTTCAACCGTATTCATGGTTTTCACCCTTTTATCAAAAATTACGCTTCCGACGGTCCCACAGGTCCCGCCTTCGTTCCTTGGTCAACTCTTCAGACTGGCGAGTTCGCCATTCCTTGATTTTCTCATGATGCCCCGAAAGCAGAACTTCCGGGACCGCCCGGTCTTCCCAGACCGGTGGGCGGGTGTAATGAGGATATTCCAATAACCCGTCCGCAAAACTTTCTTCCTCCAGTGACTCCTTGTTCCCCGT
>CALEMG010000481.1 GCA_937910835.1 uncultured Alphaproteobacteria bacterium
GCATCAAATCCGAAAGCGTCTCCATACTCCTCGAGCGCATTACCTGTATCATTAATCGGATCCGTCGAAATGCTGACAAATTGGACCAAATCCCTCATTGGTGTCGCATTTATCATCTCTTGTATTTCTACAATCCGAGCAGAGTGCAAGGGGCAGACACCCGCACAATTCGCAAATATGAAGTTCAAAACGACAATTTTCTCGTCATAGTCTGAAAGCTTAATCAATTCACCATTCGAGTTGACTAATTCAAATGGAGGTGAATTTGGTTCATCTATCGCTTGAAAAAAGGGTTCCTTCTCACTCATCACCTCATCTAGGTTGTTGGCGGGGTGATTGGCACTTGCCGTCATCGCGATTATCAGGCCGCTAATCAAAACTGATACAAAATATATCGATTTCATTTTTTTCCTACACTTGATAAACCTCCGGCAAGTATTTCAACGGCCGGAGGTCAATTGCTTTAACTACAGTTCGAAAGTTTTTTATACGTCCTTTCCAGACTTCATATGATCGTTCATGGTCTCCATCATTTCACTACACTGCTTCATCATGGGTTCCATTTTGCTCATCATATTCATCATACCCATCATGTTGTTCGATTTTCCCTCATCTCCTTGGGATTGATTATCCTGCATCATCGAGTGTGACTTCATATCCTGGCTTTCAGTTTGATTGCTATCCGCCAGGGCGATTGAGATCGATCCTAGAAATCCAACAGCTAACGCTATAATAATTGATGCTTTTCTCATGCTATATTCCTTTGTTTTACGAGTTTTCCTGGAAAAACCAGGTTTTACTGACTACCGCTACCTTCATCAGGGGTATTGCTTGTAGCCGAGTTCTTCGAGCAGTCTTTGCCGCCTTTCATGCACATCCCGAATGCGCACATGAGAACGCAAGGCAAAACACTGATTAATATCGTCGACACTCCTATTGCCGTTAGCCAACTCCAATTGAATGCCAATAACGGAGTAGCAATAATAATCCCACCGATTAGCAAGACCAACGGGCGACGGGTTCGATATTGATAGACAAGATAGTCGATCAATATATTTGAGCTTTGATCTACAGCAGGCTTCATTGTCTAGTTCTCCTTTGCTTTCTGGGGAATAAGGTCGCGTAAAAATGAAATCATTTCCGGACTGTCCCACACAGCCGGTCCGGCAAGACGCCCAAGTTCCAGTCCTTCCGGTGATATCAGCAGAGTTGTCGGGATGCCGTAGGCGCCCAGATCTGGTGATGCTTTCATGGTTTGATCGACATAGATGCCCAGATACTTGATGCCAATTTCCTCAAAGAATTTCTCTATGACACCAATACCTGCCCGATCAATTGAAAGAGCGACGACTTCAAAACCTGGCCCGCCCAACTGCTGCTGCAAGCTATCGAGTGTTGGCATTTCTTCCCGGCAAGGCGCACACCACGTTGCCCAGATATTAAGCAAAACAAGCTTGCCGCGCCAATGTGAGAGGTCGAGATCGGAACCTTCTGCATCCGTAAAGGAAATAGGCTTGATCGAAAGCGGCTTTTCATTGAGCGACATCATGTATGGCGGTTTGGCGCTATCGCCATTTGATATCGGCGCCGAAAAACTGTCCTGTTCAGTGTTAAATATCTGACTAAACCCTACTAGAACTACACCTACCAGTACCGCTATCAGCAAACTTACGATGATGGATTTTCTTGTCATTTATGCTTGCCGCTGAAGAGATATTTGCCAAGGGCCGCAATTGCGAGCAGCAACAGGATTGCGACCAAAAGGCCTGCTATCCCCATTCCCCACATCATCATTCCGCCCGACATACAGCTTGGATCGGTCATCATTTTTTTCTCCTTCACTCTGTTGTGTAAATTGTTGGTTGATCGTCACCGATCTGATAGATGGTGAACGGTCCGGTTTTGGGGCCTCCCATACCAGGAGATCCTGTCGGCATGCCCGGAAGCGTGACGCCCTTGATATTTGGCCTTTCTGAAAGGAGCTTTTTGACAGTATCAATCGGCACATGCCCACTCACCACGAAATCATCTATAAAGGCGAGATGACACCCCTGAAAATCCTCTGAAATGCCTGCTTTCTTGCTCATTGGCACCAGATCATGTGTCGGCTCAACGGTGACGGCAAACCCATTCTCCCGAAGATAATCCGCATAGGATTCACAGCATCCGCATTGCGGATTTTTATAAAGCGTAACTTCCTTTGCCACTGCCTCTTGCCCATAAAAAGCAGAGGCTGCGACAATAAATGCGCCGATTGTAATAAAAGCCATAACTTTCTTGATCATTGAAATTATCCTTCTTCATATTTGCAAATTTTCAGGCGACTCGAATGACACCCATCATGCCACTCGCCTGATGCTCCAGAATGTGACAATGAAACATCCAGTCACCCGGATTGTCGGCAACGAACGCGATTTCAACAGTTTCGCGTGGTGCCATTAAGACCGTGTCTTGCCACTCCCTATATTTTGTTTTTTCTCCATTTCTAGAAATCACTCTGAAGGAGTGGCCGTGGAGATGAATTGGGTGATACCAGGCAGAGGCGTTTGTCATCGCAATTACGTGACTGCGGTCAAGTTCCAGCGTAAGCATTGGATCCATAATATGACCTTCCGCAGCAATCCCGATAATGAACCAAATTTTATCGGAATGCATCATCCCCATCATCGCATTCGACCTGGTCGTGTTTATCCCCATGTCACGCGCAACCATATTGCCCATCATGCCACCGCTGAACGTCACTTCATGACGTTTCGCGGTTTTCAGATCTGGGTCTTTCAAAGGATTTGCCGGTAACTGGGTTGGCCAGTCGGGTGGGCTGTCCCGGATAACTTCATTGGAATATCTGATGCGTGTCAGTTGATAGGTAAGGCCATCATAAAAACGATCTATGACTTCGTTGCTTTCACCGGGATTTCCGGTCATATCCAAAATAAGATCAATCCGCATGGCTGGGCCCAAGACGACAAGGCCATTTTCCGGGCGATGTGGGGTTATTGGTTGCCCGTCCAATGCAATGACCAATGGATCATGCCCCTGGAAGTCGAGTCCAAAGATGCGAGCATTTGCAGCATTTATCAGCCTGAGGCGTATGCGTTCTCCTGTACGAACTATAAAAGTATCCAATTTTGTGCCGTTGATGGTAACGAAATTACCTATTCGACCACTGTGGCTCATGTCATGGGAGTTTCCGAAATCGTCTTCTATTTCTCCTGATGGGTTCAGACGCCAATCGTCCAACATCCAAGTCAAATCGCGATCAACCTGTATTGGGTTCGCTTCTTCGATAATCAAGGGACCGTATAAACCACGACCAACTTGTTCGAAACTGCGCTGATGCGGATGATACCAGTAGGTTCCGGCGTCAATCGCATTGAAGTCATATACAAATTGATTGCCCGGTGAGATTGGTTTCTGGGTTAAATAGGGAACCCCGTCCATCGCGTTAGGCGTACGAACGCCATGCCAATGAACTGTTGTATCTTCTGCCAATCCGTTATCTACGGTGACCCGTAAACGCGTTCCCTGGCGGATCCGGATTTCCGGTCCCGGTACCGATTCATTAAAGCGCCATAAGGTTGCAGGTTCTGTAACGCCAGAACCAAGCTTGTTGTGGCCAGCGGCCGCATGAAGAGTTACTTCTTCTGAGTTCGATGCGGCATTGCCATTTGGCGCCCACAAGCTCGGGATTGCTGCCCCAAATGCAACGGCAGCGGTCGATGAAATTACGCGTCGACGCGTAAACATCGGGACTCTTTGATTATCCATAGATTAGACATCCGTCTGGTGTTGATCCAGCCACAAAAGATGCTCAAATGTCTTTCGCGGATTGCAACTGCTTGGTTAGCGATATATTGCTACGACAAGCATGCGCCCACCATCAGCGATACGTTCGCCAAGTAGGCATCTAACTAGGATGTAAGTTTGGGTGGATGAGGCTCAGGATATTCGTCGCGTTCATGCAGACGAGAAATCAGGCGTTCAAATCGGGAATTTTTGGCATCATGTAGAGTAGCCGTATCAATGGCCACCTTATCAATCGCTACTGAAACAACGCAAACACTGGAACATACAGCACCTGTGTTTTGCATATTTCCAGTCTCACGACAATCCTGACAATCCACTACCTCCACAGACATGCTGTCGAGAGTCATTGCTCTGGCTGGAGTGTTTCCCAGGAGACCGGCAATTACGAGCACGATCAGGAAAGCCCCTGTTTTTGAGAAAGCAGATGTCATAGATTTATCAGAACTTTTCCCCGCTTTTTTGTCAACGGACAAAATGTCACAGTTGGATTATACGACAAGTCTTATTTGACTCATAATGAGTTCGTACCGAAAGTCATAGGATCAGACCGTAAATATTCACATATAGCGCTGTCGTCCGCATAGTCTGCGAACTATATTCAAAAACTGGTGCAGTGGGTTAAAACCAGAATTACACTCCTGCGACGAAAGCTGTGTTGTTCGTCCGTTCGCCTTCTTCCTCAAGCATATTTTTGGTATCACCTGTGGCCTGCTTTCAGCTAACGCCTATATACGGTGCGAATTTTCGGCTAAACTCGTAACGCAGTCGCAGCCCTATTTCAAAGCCGGTAATCCCGGAGCCGATATTGTATTCTTCCACATCCTGTACGGCGACTTCGGTTTCAAAACGCGGTTGCAGTATCGAGCCTTGTGATAGCAGTAGATCATATTCTGCTTCGAATACGGCCGATATGTCGCCTTCATCACTGACATATGATGTGGCCTCAACCTCAAACTAGTAGGGGGCACGCCCTTGTGATTAATTAAATCGTGACGCTTGTCTGTCTGCTTATCCCAATATGAGAGAATATTTCTGCTATATAACACCTCAAGCTGTGTTTCCTCGTGCCGATCCTTGCTCGTATTATATTCACCCTCTGCCTTAAGCCAGAGCTTGTTATAATCCGTTCCACCCCAGGCCTGCACATTATACAAGGCCACATTGTCGCCTTGCTGAAAGTGGTGTTCCATACGGTCACCCTTTAAAAGAAAAAAAGCTGATCGTCGTGGATTTGTTGGACCCCATAAATTTTTTGGGGGGCCTCCTCTGTAAAGCCCCCTTGATATAATTACATTAGGAAAACGCGGCGGTTTCTCGCCGACGCTCCGGCATTTTTATTACTTGGAACCATCTTTTCGACGTATACAGACGTCTGCAAATGACCCAAAGCAGTTCTCACCTTTCAGATGGCGGAACAATTGCTATTGCGGACAAACCGGTCTTTGAACACAATTGGCGCTAAGACTGCTTTCGGCCCAAAGCTGCCATTCACTGTGCAAAACATGAGTTTCCAAAAGCAGACCTTCGGTTGACTCAGGACTAGCTAATTATCGTAGTCAGCAATGCGGACGAAGCGGTCGATCACGTTGGCTGTCCGGAATTCCACTGTTGACCCGAAGCGGACATTCAGTCGGGTGTCAGGTGCAACGCCTACCTTCGGCCATATGCGGATGTTAGACAAGTCTCAAAAATGCTACTACCTTTAATCGAAAACGGTGTAGTAAATACTGTTACATATAATATGCATATCGGACTTGCGGTATATCTGAATCCTTCATGTATTTCATGATTTCTCCGACCTTTCTGGCACATCCGAGCGTAACCGGATATTTCCCATCAAATTGAGTATTGTTCCAATTCATCTTCGTAAGACCCAAAATCTCTTCTGCGATGAAATTTGGAGACTCCTCCGATCTAACTATTCTCAATTCTAAAGGCTGAGGGACATAAAGGCCTGTATAGGTTTGATAGTACCAAACTGACCCTCTCGAATAGAGTATCTGCCTTTCATCGTCAATCCTAGCGAGAGTGCCGCGATATGGAGGGTAATTACCATCTCTGTAAAGGCGAAACTTTGAATCCATAACTGTCACAAAATCAACGGTATCGATGTTTAGATCATTTGCGGCTTCCCCCAAGCCTCCAATTTCTTCATCTGTAAAATTAGAAGATTTATGTACTACAACTCGAGCGGGGTAAGTACCAAGAGCAATACGGTACTCTGAAAGAGCCGCTTTCAAAAGATCATAGGCCTGAATTTCCGTTAAACGAGGAACTCTGTCGTCCTTGTCAATCTCTACAGGAGTTCCCCTCAGAATTAGCCCATTGCCAAGTTCATCAAAAATCTGAGCCAAGCTTGTACTTAATGTTTTTCTATCCCTGCTTCGGTAAAATGCAATACCAACCGCACAGGAAGTTCCTTTCGCCTCATCCCTCTTTAGTTTCCAAGGTATCGTCGGCCCAGACTTATAATATAGTGCCGTGCAAAAATTCCATGCTTTTGTGGCATCGTCTTGCTGATCCCCCTTTTTATCGGAATCTAGAGAAGTTTGCCTTATAAGCTGTAAAGGCTTGGATAGATGCATAGCTTTAGCCTTCAGAGCCCGTCTGAAGTTGAGCTCTTCATATGTATCTTCTTCGTCAAGCATCTCTTCGCCCGGTTTTGGCTCCGAGGAAACAACCTTGTACAAGTCATCAGGCACCACACAGACAATGACATCGACATGACGGTTTTGTGCAAGAAACTTTATATTTTCATAGTAGAGCTCTATCGCTCTGTTGATGCGCTGGGTTCGATTATCTATTTTAATGATCGCCTTGATATCTGAATTTTTGATTGTTTTTGCTAGATCGCTAGAAAAGGTTAGCTCGGCCTTGTAACCGCTGTTTGCGCTAAAGCCGCAAAAAGGTAAACGAAGATTTTCCTGTTTTGCATCAGACGGCGCTGCAATAAGTCCTTTGCAGCGCTCTATCCAGTTAGCGAGCAAATCAGTACATTGGTTGGTACCGACACTTCCAAGAAAAACCTCTTTTTTGCGAGTAGTTTGTCGTTGATCGTATACTCCGTATTCAAAAACTCCCCTACGAGGGCAAATATGCTCACCGTTTCCAAAGATCAATCTTGGCTCACTGATATGCTCAATAATCATCCATAAAACTCCCTTGCAAATCTTCTTCGGAAGTTTGCAAACCAAGAGGCTCCCATAAGCCTTCATTAAGAAAGCACCCGCCTTCAATTTTTACGATATTACCGAACGTCATGTTTGGAATATTTTCCGTTGAATCAATAAATAGATCAGCTTGATCTACATCCCGAATCCATGATGCAAGAAAACGAAACTGATCACATATGGATTTATTTCTTTCCAATCTTTTTAGGTTACTCAATGATTTGTCAGCATATAGAGACCTTTGATATTCGCTCCCCCAACTAATAAACCAGTCCGGCGTAAGTGCGATGTACCATTCCCCATCTATCAGTAGAAAATTGACCGAAAATGCAAAATGTTTAGTTTGAAGAATCTCGTTTGGCTTATTGATTTTGAATTTTCGTTCAAATACGGTACGTTTTGATTGCTTCTTTCCAAACCAACTTTCACTGCGGATATCCTGTTTATTGTGCGCAGGAAGGAAGATGAAAATACCCTCATGGTATTGCCACATGACATGATGTTTATAGAGCATCTGCTGTAAAGAGAAGCGCAATAGCGATTTGAATATTCGCTCATGGCTATCGTCTATTTCATAAAATTCGCTCGGATGCAGGAATTCTATCGTGCCCTCTTCAATAACGTGTGAAAATGGATTATTTGAATCTTCCAGATCAAAGAAGGTAATGAGTTTGCCAGAGGAGACCTCATACCCTGAAGGGAGTGGTTCATCTATTTTGCGGGAATAGTCGCCAACGGCCTTTCTTTGATTTCTGAGTTTTTTACCGGACTTTCCTTTGAGAATATCTTCTTCAACCTCTGCAATGTAAAGTTTTGAAGGAAGATATAGCTCCACCAAATTTATCATGAGTGTTTCAGGAGGATCAACAGGAGGGTCGAAATCTTGCGCTGCTAATCCGACGTCACAACCTCTATGATAAGAGCCTAAGATATCGACGATTTTTTTCAATTTCTGCGGCTCTGCATTAGCCGCTTTTGTTGCCAAATCCCTATAATCAAGTATATCGTTGGAAGCATTGAATTTCAGATCATTACCGCACTCTTTGTCGATACTACTCTGAGAATAGCTTCCCTGTTTAGTGGTCAAACAATAAATAATAATTCTATCGTATTTCTCGTAAAGCTTATACGTCTTAACTTTCTTGATCGTGTCTTTGACTTTATCCAGAGATTTGTCTGAAGTCACTTGGATGGCTACGCGGTTATGATCGTCAGCCAAATCAATACCGGGAAAATTCTTCTTCTCCTCTTCATTGAGATTTCGGAGTTCAGAAAGTATAAAGAGCTCTGTAAAAATCCCGCAAAACAGATTTTCACAAATCAAATTGATATCGTAGTGGGACATGGCCGAGGATATTTCTACTTCTTTTACGACATCGTTTAGCCCTTCTCGGAATTGATTTATCAACTCAATTTGTTTCAAAAGCACCGGTCCTTGTTGCTGTTAATGTAAAGCACTCCTTTGTCATCTAAATACCATCTTATTCAATAGTTGCGCACGTCCACTTTGGGTTATTTCCGGTCCTTTATACTACAGGAATTCAACTTATGCGAACTTCTGCTTCTGGCACACCGCCGCCATTTGATTTTGGCTATTGAACGATCGCATTTGTCTGGAAGTAACAGTAAGCGACATTTCCAGCCCTATCACCGCGAATGTCTGTTTTGGCTTGACTTGATAATGCTTAATATTAAGACGTGAAGGTCCGCTTTCCGCCCATTACAGACGTTCGTTTCTATATCTTTTATTGCCGTTCGCTTCAAATTCTGCTGATGACCGCTTGTGGCACATAGCAGACACACCTAAGGCTCTAGAATTCGGTCGGCTATGAACTTTAAAGCTGATCAGTATTATCCGTGTCACAAATCTGGCACAATTGCCGACGAAAAAGGACGATACACTACGAATGCCAACGGCACTCGATTCTAGAAAATCCCTTATTTTCTCTATCGTCGAGGCCCCTCACCTATCCTCTTTGATCATAATCATATTATTTGTAATCATCAGGTCCCGCGTTCGAATCGTGGTGGCGGCACCACATAAGCCCTTGGAAACATTATGTTTTCGAGGGCTTATCTGTTTTAGCCGCCCTTCCTTCTTTCCTATTTGAGACAAATATTCCTTAATAACCATGATCAAGCAGATGCGCTGAGGATCGAAGCCAACAAAGGATTAACCGATGCAAGGAGGCAGTGAAGCTCTAACCCCTTGATATAGATACGTTGGAAAACGCAGCGGTTTCTCCCCTGCCCTTTGTTCTTTTATCCATTCCGCTTTGGCCGCCGCTGTTAGCTTTTCTCGGAATAATGAATTCGAAAGTGACAATAGTCTCCGTTTACACTCATAGCTTTATTGCGCAGATGCTCGATGGACTTCTTCTGCAATTTCCGTGGCCAGCTGTTTGAGTGGCTCAAGATACCGATTTGCAACGTCGGTGTCTTTTATCACGGATCGCATAAAACGGAGTGAAAGACATGCAATTACTCTATCCTGGGAAAGTACCGGCACCGCGAGTCCAGTTGCGCGTTTGCGAGCATCGGCAACTTCCGTAGACACGCCAACTGACTTAAAGCGAAGCCCTTCATCCGTGATTGCATAGCCTGTTTTTCGAACAGTTTGTAAGATATGCCTGAGAGTACCTGGCTCCTGGGCAAGTTTGTCAGTCGAACGGCGGGACATTAAAAGCCGCGAGATGATCGCTTTGCGCTCCCACTCCGGACAAAATGCGAGGTAGGCTTTTCCTAGAGCGCTCATCAGGAACGGTGTGGGAACTTCATGCACTAACGGGTCGACGGCTACGGCGCTTTCGGCGGCTGTCCCGTAGAGCACAATCACCTGATCACCGTCTGCCAGGCCGATGAAAACAGGCCAGCGGTACTTGCAGGTAAACTCACTCATCAAGGGCGCCGCAACCTCTGCAACAATATCATCAAAACGGAAACCCCAGGAAAGCCTGCGGACTTTCGACGTTAGCTGGTAGCCATCCCTCCGCGAAATCTTGTCGACATAGCCAGCTGTAATAAGCTGGTCGAGCAGCCGGATCACGCTTGATTGAGGAATGCCAGTGCCAGATGAAATTTCATGCACCTGCAGGTTTGAAGCTCTGTTCATTGTTTCCAATATTTGAAGAGCTCGCTCAACCGGCGCTCTCGACGGGTTAGCCATTTTTCTCCGCACCCACCCCTTAATTCCGTTGAACGGAATATTGCTACTTTCTGATCTACAAGTAAATGCTTTCGTTTAGAGTCCGGCCAAACAAATCAAAAAGCGATTAAATATGAGGGAGAAAAATTATGGCGAGCCGAATGCATCCGCCGATAGAGCATCAAAATGAACTTCGGAAGTATGAAACTATCAAGGTCGTACCCCTAACGCCGGTATTGGGAGCTGAGATAAGCGATATTGACTTGTCGCAGCCATTAGATGAACGACAGTTGGCGGAGGTTAAGCAGGCTTTTACAGATCATTCCGTCCTGGTGTTCAGGGATCAAAAACTGACAAAAGAGGATCACAAGCGGTTTGGCCGCTATTTCGGTAAACTTCATGTGCATCCCTACAACCTAAAGGAACCCGCGATTGGAGTAGCTGAAAGAGATCCCGAAATTTTGCCTATTCGGACAGATCAGAATTCTCCATATGTTGCGGGCGAAGGGTGGCACGCGGATGTCACTTGCGATGAAGAGCCGCCGTTCGGATCTATGCTGTATA
>CALEMG010000482.1 GCA_937910835.1 uncultured Alphaproteobacteria bacterium
CGAGCTTGTTGTGACGGGGGATCCGTAAGAGGGTGTCAATCTCGGCGAGCGTGGTGGGGTGATCAGTGTAACGCTGCACCGCAACTGAACCGGTCGCCCGGGAGGCGGATATCCTGATGAGCAACTTTTCCATTCTCACCCGATTATCGATCTTGAGCGTGGCGCTTCTGGCAATCCTGATCGGATCGAACTTGTTTCTCGATTACCGCCTGACGCAGAATGCCAAGACAATCGCCAGCGAGGCAGCTCTTGTCGGTCGGATAACCACCGCCAACGCCGCGAGTAAGTCCTTTGGCGATCTGAAATTCTGGCTTGCCGACTTGGCCGTCAGCCTACTCACCTTATCGGAGCGGAATGCAGACGCGGCGTTGAAATCCCTGACGGTTAGCCTTGAAGAGTTGAAGGAGTACGATCCCGAGCGGGTGGTCCTGATCAATCAGGAGCTTGATCTGTTGATGAACGAGGCCCTTCTCGCCGTCGACGCTTATACGGATGAACGCCGCGTGATTGGCAATTCGCTAATGGCCAAGGCACGGGTGCATATTCAGAATATCGATGAACAACTTTCCAGTATTGTTGATGAACTTGAGGCGGAATCGCGAGCGCGCAGCAGTGCCGGTCTCGCATCGGCCCGGGATGCGGTCAGCCTCTCTCATATCATCATTGTTGTCGGGGCGGTTATCGGGTTGTTGCTGACGGTCCTCGTGCTCCGGTCGATCCGCACGCCGCTGTCGCGTCTTGTTACCGCCATGCGCTCCATCACCAAGGGGGACCTCACCGTTCAGGTGCCACCCGCGGGCCGCGACGAAATTGGGGAGATGGCGCAGACCCTGACCCTGTTCCGCGACAGCTTGATCGAGCGGGATCGTCTGGCAGAGGAACGCGAAGAGGCTCAGGCCGCAGCGCGGAGCGCCCAGGAGAAACTGCTTGAGGCAATCGAGGCGGTAACCGATGCCTTTGCTCTCTATGATGCCGAAGACCAGCTTGTCATCGCCAACAGCAAATACCGTGAAATGTATGAATATCTCGGACTGCCCATAGAAAAGGGGATCAGCTACGAGACGATTATTTCCGCTGCGGTGAGCAAGAAGATGATCGTTGCGGCGCAGGAAAATGAGGAGCAGTGGCTAAAAGAGCGGATTGAGCGGCATCGCAACCCGACGGAACCCTATGAGCATTTGCGTGCCGACGGGAAGTGGCTCCGGATTAATGAACAGAAGACCGCCGATGGCGGCGTCGTCGGCGTTTTCACCGATATTACAGAGGCCAAGGCGCGCGAGACGGAGCTTGGGGAGATGGTGGACCGGCTGGCCGAGGCACGCGACGTGGCAATGAAGGCGACGCAAACTAAGAGCCAGTTTCTCGCCAATATGAGCCATGAACTCAGAACACCGCTCAATGCCGTGATCGGCATTACCGAAATGCTGGAAGAAGACGCGATCGAGGATGACGATGAGGACATGATTGAGCCTCTGCAGCGGATCAGCCGCGCCGGCAAGCATCTTCTTAAGCTGATCAACGATATCCTTGATCTTTCCAAGATCGAGGCTGGCAAGATGGAATTGCATGTGGAAAGCTTCGATCTTGCTGCCGTTGTCCGAGATTGCGTTGATATGGCCGGGCCGCTCGCAACGCCCAACAGCAATAAGATCGATGTCAGCCTGCCGGATGATCTGCCGCCCATGACCTCCGATGTGACGCGGGTCCGGCAGGTCGTCTTCAACCTTCTCAGCAACGCCTGCAAATTCACGGAAAACGGTACTATCGGTATTACCGTCACACAGGCGAAGGACGATATTATCAAAATCGATGTTTCCGACACGGGGATCGGCATGTCGCCCGAGCAGCTAGAGCGCCTGTTCAGTGATTTCTCTCAGGCCGACAGCTCGACCACCCGTAAATATGGCGGCACGGGGCTGGGGCTCGCCATTTCCCAGCGGTTCTGCCGTATGATGGGCGGGGATGTTACTGTGGAAAGCACGCCGGGGACCGGCTCCGTCTTTCATGTCAGCCTGCCACGCGAGATTCCGTCAGAGGAGGAAAGCAGCCCGATGGAAGGTGCTCTCTCACGTACACCGACGGAGGGAGGATCCGGAGGGAATGTTGTGTTGGTCGTCGATGACGATCCGGTCGCCCGCGATATCCTGCGCCGCTTTTTGGAGGCGGAGGGCTATGACGTTGCCACTGCCGTGGACGGCGAAGAAGGGCTGCAGAAGGCGCACGATCTTCGGCCTGCTGTTATCACGCTGGATGTGGTGATGCCGGGGAAAGATGGCTGGACGCTGTTGCAGGAACTAAAAGATGATCCGAAGCTTAAAGATATTCCGGTATTAATGGTGTCCATCGTCGATGATAAGCATAAGGGGTTCTCGCTCGGCGTTGCTGATTATATGACCAAGCCGGTTGATCGCAAGCGCCTGCTGACCCTGCTGGAGCGTTACAAGCTCAATGGCAGTGGCGGTAATGTCCTGATCGTCGAGGATGATGGATCGACCCGCCAGTTGATGCGCCGGATTTTTGTGAGTGAAGGCTGGCGCGTGCGCGAAGCCGTCAATGGCCGGGCCGGACTGCAGCTCGTCAAGGATGCTATTCCCGATTTGATCCTGCTCGATCTGATCATGCCGGAGATGGATGGCTTTGAATTTGTCGATTCCCTGAAAACAGTCCCCGAGGCGAAGGGGGTGCCAGTAGTTGTCATTACCGGCGCGGACCTGTCAGACGAAGATCGCAAGCGCCTTAATGGCGGGGTTGAGCAGATCATCAAGAAATCAGAAGACGGTGCACCGGCATTCCTTGATGAAGTCAGCCTCTATATGGGACAGC
>CALEMG010000483.1 GCA_937910835.1 uncultured Alphaproteobacteria bacterium
ATTAATATTGCCAGCGGCTCAGCGGATGGCCTTGTGGCTGGAACAGCAGGTGGAGAGCTAGATTTTTATGTCGGGCAAATAACGTCGTCACAAATGGGTCTTACAGAACTGCCCATCGGACGATTTCCGGTCGCGCTGTTGTCCGGTTCACGAAGAGGTTTTATGCCGATGAAGCCTTTGCGCCTTAATGACATACCACCGCTACGGTTGTTCGCCCCCTCGGCCGCCAACAGTCTGCGGCCCCGGATTGATGACGCCATCCGCCATGGTGACATTTCGGTGGAGCGCACAATTTCCATTTCCAGCTTGTCCGCCGGATTGGAGTTTTTAAGTCAGACGGACTGGTCTGCAATTCTGCCTTACTGGATATGCTTGCAGGAAATGAGTAACGACCGGCTTACCATCAACCCCATTATTTCCCCCAATCTGAGCGTCGAAGTGGAGTTAATTCACGCGGCGAGCCAACCATTGTCTCGACCTGCACAAGTCCTTTACGAATATTTTCGTCAGGAACTGGAACGAACGGAGAGCGAGTGGCGTCGCATCGTCGATCCAGCCTTAAGTAAAGTTGAAGGAATGCTTTAGAAGAAATAAGTATTCCTGATCTATGCCCCGAACTAATCTGCTGCGTGGAGGAAACATTCCTACCGCTACAGTGCCGCATCGCGTCCGCCAGTTCTTTGATGATTGGGGTGATTGCCAGTGCTGTGGCACGGATAAGCATAAAAAATTCGTCATAATAAAGACGGGGAGAAACAAAATGACTAATTGGAAGCTGATAGGCAGCGCACTGTTAATGGCGCTGATATTCTGCATTCAGTCGCCTGTAGCGGCTGTCTCCGCAGAACTTGAAATGAAGATGCAGTTTGCGTCGGCAGACGGTACGTCGTGGAATAATATGGATCGCCGTTTCGCCAAGCAGATCGAAACGATTACCGATGGTCGTGTGGAAGTGCGTTTCTTTCCACCCAATTCTGTGACGCCGTTCAAAGACTGGCTGCAGGCGACCGGCGCGGGCGTTCTGGATCTGGGCTTTGTCTGGCACCCGATCCTGTCCGGCAAGTTCCCGCAAATGGAGCTGTTCAGCTTGCCCGGCCTTTCGGCCAATCAGACCGTCGCGACGATTGTATATTGGCGGCTGCGGGAAGAGTACCCGAAAATGGGTGAGCTATTCACGCCTGAGGATAATGTTGTTAACCTCGCCACATTTGTCGCGATGGGGTCTCACCTGCATACGCGTGAACCAGTTCGCACACTCGCCGATCTCAAGGGAAAGGTAATTGGAGCACAAGATGCCGCAGGAGTGAAGGTGCTTCAGGAACTTGGCGCAAGCGCCACTGTGATGGTGGGAGCTGACGCCTATCTCGGTCTACAAAAGGGCGCAATCGACGGTGTCCTTGCAGCCTGGGGCTGGGTAAATAACTTCAAGCTCAATGAAGTCTCCGAATATCACACGCTGCTCAACCTCAATCCCGGTACCTACAGCTCGGTGATGAACAAAGATGCCTATAATAAGCTGACACCTGTCGAGCAGACCCGTCTAGCCGATATCGTTCCGTTGTATTTCCTCTACAACACAACTGACAGCGCTGCGGCAGCGATGTCAAAAATACCGCCGGAGAATATTTTCAGCCTCAGCGCAGAAGATCGCGCGGAACTCACCACCAAAATGCAGCCGCAATGGGCTGAATGGGTGAAGAAAGCCGATGCGGTGGGTCTGCCCGGCCAGGAAATTCTGGACGAAGCCGCCCGATTGATGAAACTCTACGATCAAAACTGATCTTTTTGTTAGTCTATTTCCCGCGCTGGCGGTTCTCCGCTGGCGCGGTTTTCATCTGAGTTGATCACGTCGGGGGTGCGTAGCAGGTAATGGTTGATACAATGATTGGTAATCCGATATCCGGGGGCCTGAACCTGTTTGCGAATGGGCTTCGGCGCCTGTTGGATTGGCCGGGCCGGATTTCAATTTATGTCGGTGCGGCCGCGTTGATATCCATGGTGGCTATAACAGTTGCCGATGTTGCGCTCCGCAATCTCTTTTCTCAGGTTGTGCCCGGTAGTATGGAGCTAATGGGGCTTCTGACCATTCTGGTGACACTGGCCGCCGTCGGCGTAGTGGAGATTGAACGGAACCATATTCAGGTTGACCTGTTGCTGCGTGTCATGCCGGAAGTAGTCCGCAAGCCCACGGTTGCCGGCGGGCTCATGCTGGCGTTCATGATTGTTATCGTGACATTCGCGCAGATATTGAATCAAGCGGATTACACGATCTCCAACGATATCGTAACCGGCGTTCTTGGGTTGCCGGAATGGCCGTTCATAATCGCCGCCGCCGTTTTCATGATCTTGTTCGCATTGGCCCTGTTGGCCAATCTTGCAACGGCGATCGCCGAGGTGTTTGCGCTAAAGGATATCCGCGCGAGCGGCATACTGATTTTATGGATCGGAATTACCGCTTTCATTACTTATTCCTGCTTTCAGCCAGAATGGCTACAGGAATTGATTTCTCGTAATGTACTTGGCCTGTTGAGTATCTTGCTGTGCTTTGCGTTGATATTTCTGGGCGTGCATGTCGCGGCGGCGATGGCGGTTACTGCTTTGATTGGAATAAGCCTCTTGATCGCCCCCATCGCCAGCCTGACCAGTCTCGGAACCACAACTATCGACGTCGTCAGCGATCCGATCTGGAGCGTGGTGCCGCTCTTTACCTGGATGGGGCTGATCGTTGTGGCCTCGGGATTTGCGGAGGAACTCTACCGTTCGGCCTATCGCTGGATCGGGCATCTCCCTGGCGGACTTGCTTCTGCCAGCACTGTGGCCTGCGCGGGGCTATCGTCCATCGTCGGGGATACCTTGTCGGGTGTCTACAGCATGGGTTCCATCGCACTGCCGCAAATGCGCAGCTATGGCTATGATATGAAACTGGCGACGGCATCTGTAGCCTGTGCGGCGACCATCGGTGTTATGATACCGCCGAGCATTGCGTTCATTGTCTATGGCATGATCACCGAGGTTTCGATCGGCAAGCTTTTTATTGCCGGTCTTCTGCCGGGTATTCTGTTCGCCGTGATCCTGATCTCGCTGATCACCATTCGCGCTGCGCTCAATCCATCTCTCGCCCCGCGCGGGGAGACGAGCAGCTGGAAGGAACGGCTGGAATCAAGCAAGAGCACCTGGCCCGTACTGCTGTTGATGCTGCTTGTTCTCGGGGGGATTTATGCAGGAATAGTAACACCGAATGAAGCCGCTGGGCTCGGCGTGTTTGGGGCTATTGTTATTGCCCTTGCAACCCGCCGGCTGGCGGTTAAGGCATTCTGGCATTCGATCACGCAAACTCTGCGCTTAACGGCCGGCATCATTATCATTTTTATGTTCGCCATGGTGTTCAGCCGCTTTATCGCCATCAGTGGTTTGACCCAGGAGCTTGCCGACCTTGTTATCGGGCTTCAACTCGGGACGTATCAGATTATAGGCGCCATACTCTTATTCTACGTCATCATCGGGATGTTTATGAACGCCTTGCCGGCATTGGTCCTTACTGTTCCTTTGTTCTTTCCCATTGCGATGAGTGCAGGGTTCGATCCCGTATGGTTCGGTGTGCTGGTCGTGATTATGGTTGAACTGGGGGTGGTGACACCACCAATTGGCGTCAACGTCTTTGCTATTTCAGCGCTGGCCAAGGATGTGCCTATGTATGACATTTTCCGGGGAGTTCTCCCTTTCTGGATTGCGTATCTGGTACTGATCGCACTTATTGTTCTTTTCCCCGCCATTGCGCTTTTTCTTCCGTCTCTGATGTAAGGGAAATACCTGCTTTTCTCGGATCACGTCCTCCCTTGGCACGGGTTGGGGCATTGTCGGAGGAAAATGATTAGATAACAATAAAGGATGAGTGAAAGAACCTCAGATGGCAAGCTGTCACCATTCGGCGAGGGCGGCTCTAAGGTTGCTCCACTTTTGTGATGAGTGCTTGGAGAGCTTGTCCCTAATAGTTAACGGCCTTTCATAAGGTATTTTTACGCCATTCATTGCTGATGTGAGAGAGCGATATTCCAGCATACGCATCATCGTCCAGAAGCTCTAAAACACGGGGCGGAGTGAGTGGTAGTTCGGAAACCGCTTTTCCCGTAGCGTTGGCGACGGCGCAGGCAATCGAAGCACCGACGTTCAGGATCGGGACTTCGCCGGCACCTTTTGTGCCTAAAGGCCCGCACGAGGGTGCTCCCTCAAATAGTTCAAAATCTATCGGCAATACATCTCCTGCGAGTGGAAGCCTGTAGGTTTCGAATCCAGTTTGGTCGAAAGCGCCGTCCGCATTTATGGTAATCTCTTCTTGCAGGGCATAGCCTAACCCTTGAACAACGCCGCCTTGTATCTGGCCATGGATGGCGCGTGGATTTAGTGCGCGCCCGACATCTTGAATAACGCGATAGGACAGAATATCAACATGTCCAGTATCCGGATCAACTGCAACTTCACAATCGTGAACGGCAAAAACAGGGATGTCTATCGCATCGATAAAATGACCTGATGCACAGCCGGGCATCGCCTTCACGCCGGGGTTGGTGAAAGCACCGCTTCCCGAAATGGGGCCAAAATCAATCTCTGCTTGCTGGGCAACTGTTTGAATGGTTGCCCCAGATCCGGGGCGGCCTTTGATTTCTATCCGCTTGTCTTTTAGGACTAAATCATCGGCCTTAGTTTGTAAAATTTGGCTGGCGACGGAAAGCAGTTTGTCTTTCACTTCGTCGCACGCCGCCATGCTTGCGGCACCAATTGATACCGTTGTGCGACCACCGCCGACGCCCAGGTCGCGGCCTGACGCGTCCGTATCGGCGGTTTTCACAATTACGTCACTCGGATGGAGGCCGAGGCTGGCAGCGACAATCTGCGGCAGTGATTGCATCATGGTTCCGGATCCGATCTCGACGCCTGACGTTACAAGGGTCGCACTGCCATCAGCATTTAAATTGACCGTTGCCGCTGACGGTCCGACAAAAATAAACCAAGTGCCAACCGTCGTTGCACGCCCGTAAAGTCTGCCATCAGGAAGTGTTCTTGGCGTGTCACCGACGGGGTATTTCGCTTGAATTCTATCAAGCATTGGCCTGAGAACATCTCCCTCAAAGACTTGCCCCGTAGCGCCTATATCGGCATTGCCAATAACGTTGCGGCGGCGAAATTCAATCTGATCCATAGCAATTGCGCTGCAAATTTCATCAGTATGACGTTCAAGCGCGAAGGTGTTGTAGACGCCGTTACATGCGCGAAACGCGCCGTTAGGTGGGGTGTTGGTATAGACTGCGCGACTTGAAATGCGCACCGAGCCTAGCTTGTAGTTGCCGCCAAGTGTGTGCGCCGTCATTGTTGTAAGGAACACCTGTTCTCCGCCATAGGCGCCGCAATCCATCA
>CALEMG010000484.1 GCA_937910835.1 uncultured Alphaproteobacteria bacterium
GAGCAGCCGCGTGGTGGCATTGCCGCCAGTCAGTTCCGCGAAGGCGGGGCTTGCCGCAAGCGCGCGGATATCCGCTTCCGACAGGGTCAGTTTCAACTCAATTTCTCGCATGGACATAAAGCATTATCTCATAATCAACTATGCAGCACCAGAAAACCGTCTTAAACTTGCAAGTTAGATGTTTTTATGAACTTAAGACTTGAATCGGAAATAGTCGGGTAATTCGAAACCATCTCCCGAAACTGACTGTCCGGTCGCGCATAAATCCAAAATTTGGGCCAATGTAGTCATGAAAAGCGACATCATATGACAGCTCCTACTATGACAGCGATCCTTGTTGCCGCAGGTGGTCTTGGCCTCTTCATGCTCGGGATGATGATCATGACGGACGGCTTAAAGGGTATCGCCGGCAATCATATGCGGCGCTGGCTCGCGCGGCACACTTCCACCCCGACCACAGGTGCAATCAGTGGTGCGCTGACCACGGCATTGATCCAGTCCTCCAGCGCGACGACAGTCATGGCGGTGGGGTTTGTTGGCGCCGGACTGCTGACCTTTCCGCAGTCCCTCGGCGTGATTTTTGGCGCCAACATCGGCACCACGATTACCGGCTGGATGGTTGCGATTGGCGGATTCAAACTCGATCTCGGCTATACGGCGCTCCCGCTCCTCCTCCTCGGCGTGATGTTGAGGATGTTTGCCCGCGGCAAGATCAATCATGTCGGCTGGGCGATCGCCGGATTCAGCCTGCTTTTCATTGGCATCGCCACCATCCAAGAGGGCCTTGTCCCCTTTCAGGGGATGGTTACGCCCGATGATTTCCCACAGGATACGCTTTTCGGGCGATTCCTGCTGGTCCTTATTGGTATCGCCATCACTCTTGTCACTCAATCCTCCAGCGCGGGGGTCGCCACCGCGCTGGTTGCACTCAGCACCGGAGCAATTTCCTTCCCGCAAGCTGCGGCGCTGGTCATCGGCATGGATATCGGCACGACCTTCACTACCGTGCTCGCCACCGTTGGCGGATCAACCGCCATGCGGCAGACCGGCTACGCTCATATGATCTATAACTGCATGACCGGTATCGTCGCCTTCCTGCTGCTTGGTCCCGCAACGCAGGTAATTGGCATGATGATGGACAATGGTCATGGCAATGAGCAGATCGGCCTTGTCGCCTTTCATAGCTTCTTCAATTTCCTGGGCGTACTGCTGATCCTACCACTGACGGGTGCCTTTGCCCGGCTGATCACCAAGCTAGTGCCGGAAAGTGGCGCGCGCCTTGCCGAACGTCTTGATCCTCGCCTTCTCAGTAATCTTGATGCCGCGAGTGATGCGACGATCGCGACGCTTCGCGATATGACCCACGCTACCTTCACGCTTCTGAAATGGCAGATCACCGCGGAACGCCCGGCCCATCTACAACGCGAAGAGCTGAACCGGCTATTGCTCGCGCTGGATCAAACTGAGCAATATGTCAACAAAATGCAGGCGCTTCCTGAAACAAATATTCAAGCCTATCAGCGCTTTAATCATGCCTTGCATAGCCTCGACCATTTGGGTCGCCTGCTGCATCGATGCGGGCAGTGGGACCGGATCGAGACCCTGCCCTCCGACAGGCGGCTCGCGCGATTATCTCGATTGCTGGTAGCGGAGATTGACAAGCTTGGTGCCGCAGATGACTGGCATGAGGCGACCGGCCGGTTCGATCGGCTCAGGGAGCTGTTCCGGCGGCAGCGGCGGAGCTACCGGGCGAATATCGTCGCCAGAGCCTCCCGGGGAGGCGCGGAACCGACGAGAACACTGGAAAAGCTCGACAGCCTGCGCTGGCTGCATCGGGTAAGCTATCACAGCTGGCGCATCATCCTGCATCTCGAGGCAAGCCGGGATATCACCAACGAAACAGTGCCACCCCCTAAACCGCCATCGGATGACATGAAGGCCGTTACACCTGTCCCTCCAACGTTGATGACACCGCCTTAAAGTGCCCGCCGATTGAGCCAGGCGTCATGCTTGTTACAGAGGGATACCATGTAAAGCGCATTGTTCATGCCGGAGATATCATATGTCGAGATCGGCGCATCGGTTTCCGGGTCGAACATGGTCTCGGCAACGAATTCCAGATGCTCATCAAGCAGGATATGCTTGACGATATAATGGGTGTAGCCGTCCATCTCATGACCGGTTGTTACCTCAATCATATTGCCGCTCCGTTCAATCATCGGGACATGGCCCGACTCCTTCCCGGCCCAGCGGCCCGGCGCCTCCATCGTGTAGAACAAAGACCCCGCCAGTTTCGAGGTCATCGGATCGAGCATGCCACCCGCCATCGCGATTTTTGGCGCGGCCATGGAAGATGCAATGCCGATCGACACCAAGCCCTTCAAAAACAGCCGTCTGTGCATCATTCTCTCCATCAACCTTAAAATATCCTGTCGGCCGGTTCGCCCGACACTCAAATTCTATTCAATAAGCCCGAGTTGCTGCATAAAATCGAAGCGATCCAGAACGCTCCAATGCTCGGTTATCCAGCCGCCTTCGACGGTGATAATATCGATCACCTCATAGCTCGCTCGCTTTCCGGTCGGCGCCATGCCGTAGAACATGCCCGAGTGGGTACCCGAGAAGATTTTACGCGTCCAGACTTTATGCCCGTCCGAAATCTGATCGCAAATCTCAATGCGTCCATCCGGGAAGGCGTCGTGCATATTTGAAAAAAGTTGCCGCATTCCATCGCGCCCCGCCGATGTCCCGGGCCGGGCCGAGTGGTTGACGAAATCCGGGGCAAATATTTCTTCGAATAGCGCCAAGTTTTTCCCATTCTGAATTTCCTCAATCATGCGATTGACGAGATCTCGCGCCGGGCTGGACGACATGCCTGTTTCCTGTTCAAGTTTTTACAATATCTGCGCAATATTATCAGCGGATGGCAAAGGCCTCGACAACATCAAGTTTTCCTTTTCCTTTGATATCGATGACCCCGAGCGAGCGGCTCTCGCATTCATCCTGTATCTCCTGCCAAGCGGCGGTCGTCATGGCGATCGCGCCGGGCGAGCTGTGCTAAACCAGACGCGCGGCGATGATCACGGTATCGACCCAGACGTCGAACAGAAACTGCTGCTTACCAACAACACCGGCCACCACTGGGCCGAAATGCAGGCCGATGCGCACCTCCCAATTCGGCTCCATCTCCCGCGCGGCGCGGGACATTTCAAGGCCGCAGCGCACCGCCGTCAGAAGCGGCTCGTCTACCGGGCGCAACAGGCCGCTGGTCGCCATGAAGGCGTCGCCGATGGTCTTGATTTTTTCCATCTGATGCTCGTCAACGATCTTCTCGAACGCCTCGATCAGCGCCTGAAGATGGGCGACAACTGTCTCAGGCAGATTGCGGTCGCAATAAGCAGTAAAGCCGACGATATCGCAAAACAGGATGCCGACCGCATCGTAATTACGCGGGCGTACCACACCGGTTTGCTTGAGTTCCTGCACCGCCATTGCCGGAATGATCGCATGCAGCAATTCATCGGTGCGCTTTTTCTCAGCAACGATCTGGGCGCGGTAGGCCTCCTCCTGGTCGCGCAGCGCCTTTTTCTCGAGCGAAGCGGAAACACGCGCGCGCAACAATGTCGCATTGAACGGCTTGGGCAGGAAATCCGCCGCCCCGAGTTCGATGCATTTAACGACACTTTCAAGCTGATCCGCCGCCGAAATCATGATGATCGGGATATGACGAAGCTGCAAATCCTGCTTCACGGTTTCCAGCACCTCATAACCATCCATTTCCGGCATCATTAAATCTGAAATTATTAAATCAGGAACAAGCTCCAATGCCATTTTCAGGCCTTCCTGACCATCGACAGCCTTATGAACGCGATAATCATCATTTAATAATTCAGCAATGTGATCTCGTAGGTCTTTATTGTCTTCAACAACTAATACAATTGGACCATCTCTTTCGGGCTCATCATACTTAGTCGTCCTTTCGAAGGATTCTGCTTCAACTCCTTGATGAATTACTTCTCTGGTAAAACCGCGATCGATGTCAGCTTCTACGTAGCCTTCTCTGTTTTTAGGAAAACTGATAATAAAAGTAGAGCCTTCATCTTTTTTACTAAAAACTCGAATAGATCCATGATGCAGGGAAATCAGCTCTTTGGTTAGCGTTAAACCTATACCCGTACCTAAAGCATGACCTGTCGTTCGGTCACCTTGATAATACCTTTCAAACACACTCTCCTTCTCCTCTTCCGATAAACCTGGGCCATTATCCAAAATTGAAATTTCAACATTCTTCCCTCTAACGAATGCAGATAACTCTATCACTCCTGAAGCTGGGGTAAACTTGAATGCATTTGAAAGAAGATTATTAATTACCTTTTGCAGCTTATCTTCATCAAAGTATACAGCGGCGAGGTTGTCTTTAATTGTAACCGAAAATGAGATATTCTTCTCTTTGGCAAGTGATTCA
>CALEMG010000485.1 GCA_937910835.1 uncultured Alphaproteobacteria bacterium
GCCTTGATTGCCGGGAGTATCTGGCGGATGGGATTGCCCCTTGAAATACTCGTTATTGCCGTTGCGATCCCCGCCATTCTGTTTTTCTGGCCGCTCTGATAGCGCGGTTGATATCCATAGCTGGACTTTTTATTCACGGCAGATTTCAAAGGATGTTGGCATGTTAAATGAGAAAGTCGCGGTAATCACGGGATCAACTTCCGGAATTGGGGAGGGATGCGCCAGAGCGCTTGCGAAAGAGGGCTGCCATATTGTCCTTAACGGGTTTGGCGATGCTGCAGAAATAGAAGCCCTGCGGAGTTCAATCGAAAGCGAGTACGGCGTGAAATGTTTATACAATGCCGCCGATATGACCAAGCCTGACGAAATCACGGCCCTGTTCGAGATGGCGGACAAGGAATTCGGCGGTGTTGATATCCTGATCAACAATGCCGGTATTCAATATGTCTCACCAATCGCCGAATTTCCAACGGAAAAATGGGATGCGATCATCGCCATCAACCTTTCTTCTGCCTTTCACACAATGCATCACGCCATCCCGCTCATGACCAAACGGGGTTGGGGAAGGATAGTTAATATGGCATCGGCTCATGCACTGGTTGCCTCCCCAAACAAAAGTGCCTATGTCGCCGCGAAGCACGGTATTGCTGGGCTGACCAAGACGGCGGCGCTTGAAGTTGCGCGGGATAATATTACTGTCAACGCGATATGTCCGGGTTATGTCTGGACGCCGCTAGTGGAAAAGCAGATCCCGGATACGGCACGTACGCGCGGTCTGACCGAAGAGGAAGTAATCAATGATGTGCTTCTGGCGGCGGCGGCAACGAAGAAATTTACGACCATTGAGCAGGTTGCGGGCCTTGCCGTGTTCCTGTGCAGCGACGCCGCTGAGAATATTACCGGCAGCCTGCAATCCATTGACGGCGGCTGGACAGCGCAATAGGGGCGTTGGAATTAGATGACTGCGGATAGCATAGCGCTTAGCATTAGCGGTAAGCCAAAGGATATTGGCGGGTTTGAGGTGCGGCGCCTTCTTCCTGTTGCGCGATGCCGCTCTGTTGGCGCCTTTGTTTTTCTCGACCATATGGGACCCGTAACTCTCAAGGCCGGTCAGGGAATGGATGTCCTTCCCCATCCACATATCGGCCTTGCCACATTGACTTATCTTTTTGAAGGATCAATCCTCCATCGTGACAGCCTAGGCTCGGTGCAGGAGATTTTCCCGGGCGACGTTAATTTGATGACCGCGGGATGCGGGATCGTTCATTCGGAACGCAGCAGCGACGAAAGCCGGTCAATGGATCGCGAAGTTCATGGTTTGCAGATGTGGGTGGCGCTTCCTAAAGAGCATGAAGAGATGCCGCCCGCCTTCTCTCACACGCCAAAATTGGTGCTGCCCGATCTGAGCGGAGAAGGGTGGCATGGCTGCCTTATTGTGGGCAGCCTGTTCGGCGCAACCTCTCCCGTTGAGACGATGAGCCGGTTTTTCTTTGCCGACATAAGGGTCGAGTCGGATGTTTCCATCCCTATTACGCCAGACTATGACGAAGCGGCTGTCTATGTTGTCGAGGGGGAGTTGGATATAGATGGCGCAATTGTTGAGGCGGGAACTCTTGCCGTGTTGGAAAAGAACCCAAATGTTACTCTGAAATCTCGGCAAGAAACGATCTTTGTCGTTCTTGGCGGAGACACGCTGCCTGAGCCGCGATTTATGTATTGGAATTTTGTCTCAACCAGTAAGGAAAGAATAGAGCGCGCGAAAGATGACTGGCAGGAACAGCGCTTCGATGGCGTGCCGGGCGATACCTCCTTCGTTCCGCTTCCGCAATGAAGGAGGCAAGTCTTTGATGCGCCGAAGCAGTTGACAGCGATCCTATAGATGGGTTTGATGTCTGTCATCAAGGCAAGGGCGCCGCACATGACATTTTCAGCGCGGTCAGAGTCCAAAGAAAAACAATAAAAAGGACAATAGAATGAGTTGGGAAAAAGAGATTGAAGAGTTAAAGATCCGTCAGACGCTCGCAAAGAAAATGGGGGGAGAGGAGAAGGTCGCGCGTCATGTGAACGCAGGGAAACTGACGGTTCGCGACCGGATCGATAAAATTCTCGATGAAGGCTCATTCGAAGAAGTTGGATCCGTCACGGGGAAGGCGGAGTATGACGCTGACGGCAATCTCGTCGATATGCAGCCGGCAAATCTGATTACCGGTCGCGGGCGCGTCAACGGCCGCCGTGTGGTTGTCGCCGGTGACGATTTCACGGTGCGCGGCGGGGCGAATGATGCGGGTATTCGCGAAAAGCTGATCCATGTGGAGAATATGGCGGGGACCCTGCATTTGCCGTTGATCCGGCTTGTTGATGGCACGGGCGGCGGCGGTTCTGTCAAGACGATCGAAACCGAGGGTCGTACCTATGTCCCGGAGGTCCGTGGATGGGATAGGGTGATCGATAATCTTTCCAAAGTGCCGGTTGTTGCCCTTGCTCTCGGCTCAACTGCCGGGTTGGGCGCGGCGCGGGTTGCAGCAAGCCATTATTCGGTGATGGTCAAGGAAACCTCGCAGATGTTCGTTGCTGGTCCGCCGGTTGTGGCCCGAACCGGCGAAACTCTGACCAAGAACGAATTGGGTGGTTCTGAAATTCATACTCGAAATGGGGCCGTGGATGATGAGGCTAATTCAGAGGAGGAGGCGTTTGAGCACGCGCGGCGCTTTCTTTCCTACCTGCCGCCTTCTGTATTTGAACTGCCGGAACGTGTTGAGACCGGAGATGATCCGAACCGGCGTGAAGACTGGCTGATCAGGGCGATCCCGCGAGAGCCCCGCAAAGTTTACAAAATGCGGAAAATTATTGATGCGGTTGTCGATCAGGGCAGCTTCTTTGAAATTGGCAAAAAGTGGGGGCGCTCCGTTATCACCGGCTTCGCCCGACTGGATGGTTGGCCGGTTGCAGTATTAGCGAGCGATCCATACCACTATGCTGGGGCCTGGACGGCTGATGCTGCCGATAAAGTTCTTCGCTTTGTTGATCTGGCTCAAACATTCCATCTTCCTGTGATGCATCTTGTTGATATTCCGGGCTTTCTTGTCGGACGGCAGGCGGAAGAGCAAGCAACGATCCGCCACGGTGTGCGGGCAATGGCCGCGATCGCCCAGGCGACGGTACCCTGGTGCGCTATTCTTGTTCGCAAGACTTATGGGGTTGCTGGTGCGGCGCATATGAATTCCGGGCGATTTAATCTCAGATATGCCTGGCCGTCTGGCGACTGGGGATCCTTGCCAATCGCTGGAGGGCTGGAGGCGGCCTATAAATCTGAGCTTGAGGCATCGGACGATCCCAAGGCGAAATTGGATGAAATTGAGGAGCGGTTAAATCAGCTGAGATCTCCTTTCCGGACAGCGGAGCGTTTTATGATCGAAGAGATTATCGATCCGCGCGATACCCGGAAACTTCTCTGTGATTTTGCGGAAATGGCGGCGCCGCTGAGAGAAGCGGGCGTCTCGACCTTCAAGGTACGACCTTAAACACTGGAATAGTCATTTTGCCTATAAAAATGTGCTTATAAAGGAAATTGGATTTCTAAATATGAGAAAAACCTGACTTTATAAATAAATTTCGGCATACTTTGGTCACATGACCTTTGAATTTGAGAGTATTATTAGCGGTAATTTCACGCTTATTAACTACTCAAAGATGAGGCTGGCCATGGCTCAAAAGAAATTGCTGCAACTTCGCTCAGATATTCGTGCCCACTATCTCACGAATGAAGCCGCGGCTGTTCATAAGCTGATCGACGATCTGGATCTGTTGGAAGAGGTCCGAAACCGGATCGTTGATCAGGCGGTTGTGCTGGTGGAAGAACTCCGCCGCGCCGACAGCCCGGGCGTTATGGAAACTTTCCTTGGCGAATATGGTCTTACGACCGAAGAAGGCGTTGCCCTGATGTGTCTGGCAGAGGCACTCCTACGCGTGCCGGATGAGATAACCATGGATGCGCTGATAAGTGACAAGATTGCACCAGCGGACTGGAGCAAGCATCTCGGGCATTCCTCCTCTCCTTTGGTAAATGCTTCTACATGGGGGCTGCTGCTGACGGGGAAGGTCATACATCCTTTGGCTGGCGGTTCACTGGACGTTGTCGGACAGCTTAGAAAACTTGTGAAGCGGGTGGGAGAGCCGGTTATCCGCACCGCCGTTAGCCAGTCGATGAAGGTTCTGGGTCATCAGTTTGTGGTTGGCCGCGATATTCAGGAGGCGATGAGCCGCGCGCGTGGCATGGAGAAAAAGGGATATACATATTCCTATGACATGCTGGGGGAGGCGGCGCGAACAGCGGAAGATGCGCAGCGCTACTTCATGGCTTACTCCAAAGCAATCTCCAGCATCTCCGAACATAGTTCAAATACGGATAGTCGTAACAACCCGGGCATTTCCGTGAAGCTTTCTGCGCTCCATCCTCGTTATGAATATACGCAAAAAAAGCGAGTTCTTGATGAATTAGTTCCCCGCCTGTCGTCCCTCGTGTTTCAGGCCAAGAACGCCAATATGGGGTTCAATATCGACGCGGAAGAGGCTGATCGCCTTGATCTCTCGCTTGATATTATCGAAGCGGTTCTGGCCAGTCCGGACCTGAAGGGATGGGACGGGCTCGGGGTTGTCGTGCAGGCCTATGGGCCGCGTGCCGCCTATGTGCTCGACTGGTTATATGCGCTTTCCAAAAGGCTGGACCGGAAGATCATGGTTCGGTTGGTCAAAGGTGCGTACTGGGATACGGAGATCAAGCTCGCGCAGGTCATGGGATATGAAGGATATCCGGTGTTCACCCGAAAGGCCGCGACGGATGTCAGCTATCTTGCCTGTGCAAAGAAGTTACTTTCCATGACGGACCATATCTATCCGCAGTTTGCGACGCATAATGCGCATTCAATCGCCGCCATTCTGGATATGGCAGACGAGGTGGACAACTTTGAGTTTCAACGTCTCCACGGCATGGGGGAAGGATTGCATGATCTCGTTATGGCGCGCAACAAGAACCGGTGCCGCATCTACGCGCCGGTCGGCGTTCATGAGGACCTTCTTGCTTATCTGGTGCGCCGCCTGTTGGAGAATGGGGCGAACAGCTCTTTCGTCAATCAGGTTTTGGATGAAAAAGTCCCGCCACAGCGGGTCGTGCGCGATCCAGTAGCAATGATATTGTCTTATCCAACAATAGAAAATGACAAAATTCCCCTCCCATCGGCACTTTACGGG
>CALEMG010000486.1 GCA_937910835.1 uncultured Alphaproteobacteria bacterium
CGTGATTAATGTGTTCGAGGATCGGATTCCCGGTCGGGCCATCGTGATCGCGGCCATCGATAACCTTGTGAAAGGCTCTAGCGGGCAGGCAGTTCAGAATATGAACCTGATGTTCGGCTTTGAGGAAACCCTTGGTCTCGAACAGGCGCCGTTGTTCCCCTGATAATAAGAAAAGAAACGGAAAATCATGAGCAAGAATATTATTTCCTTTAAGGGTACCACACCGGAAATCGCCGACGATGCTTTTATCGCCCCTTCCGCCGATGTGATCGGCGATGTGGTCATTGGAGAGAAATCCAGCATCTGGTTTAACTGCGTGGTGCGCGGTGATGTCGGTCCGATCAGGATTGGTAAGCGCAGTAATATTCAGGACGGTACTGTTATCCATATTTCGGGCGGCACCCATCCGACAAATATCGGCGATGATGTGCTGGTCGGGCATAATTGCCTGATCCATGGCTGCACGCTGGAGGATGGCAGTTTCGTCGGTATGGGCGCGACCATTTTGGATGGCGCGGTGGTGGAAACGGGCGCGATGGTCGCCGCCGGTGCGCTGGTGACGCCGGGCAAGCGCGTGCCTGCCGGGGAACTCTGGGGCGGCTCGCCTGCGAAATGCCTGCGTATCCTGACCGAAGAGCAAAAAGCGGGTCTCACCGGCGGCGCACTACATTATGCAGAGCTTGCGCAAGTCTATCGTGCGGAGCAAGGCTAGCCGCGGCTGGTCAGGGTCATGGAGCGTTCACGGAAATTTTCCTTGATACCGACGCTGATTGGCGTCCTGGTTCTTCTCTTTTCATTTCACGGCATGGCGCGCGCGGGTATGGACACGGCCTGCCATCCCGCCCTCGACCCGGACAAAGTGCAGTATGTCCTCGGCTATGGCAGTCTGATGGAGACCGCGTCCCGGCTTCGGGCCTGGCCACATGCGAACACAAGTCTACCGGTGCGGGTCAATGGATATGCTCATGGCTGGAATGCACGCGGCCTCGACATTGGTTTCAGCGCGACTTTTCTTGGTGTGACCCCGTCGGCGGGGGCAGAGATGATGGCCGCGCTGTTCAGGGTGGATGATCTCGACGACTTCAAGACAGGCGATGCGCGTGAATCCATCTATTGTCGGGTACCTGTTCCGTCGGAACGGATACATCCGCTCGATAATTCCGCGGTGCCAAAGGACGGCATCATATGGATTTATGTGCTCGAGGCGGAGCATATGCGGCCGCCGGACGAGAAATTTCCCATTATTCAGTCCTATGTCGATATTTTCCTGAGCGGATGTATTGAGTTGTCCTATCAGGCTGCCGCGGAGGATGACGATTTTCTGACGCAATGTATCGACATGACCAGTGGCTGGTCGGGCTACTGGGTGAATGATCGTATTTATCGACGTCGGCCTTTTCACCATCTGTACGCGGGCCGTATCGACAGGTTTTTGTAGAATATGCTGCCCGAGCAGTTTTCGGCTATTCGGATCGAGTAACCCTCGCACGCGGGGCGGCTTCCTGGCGCGATATTCACTCCATCGTGATGAGAGTTGAGAGTATTTCCGGCCGGTACCGGCATAAGCTCCTCCCAAAGCATTTAACTGACTTGGGAGAGAGTAAATGTCCGGACTGAATTCGAAGCTTCTGTCATCCACATTTGTGGCGGCCCTGATGGGAGTGGGCGGTGTTGTCGCCGTGGCGACGGTGGCGGTGCCGATCACCGCGATGACGGTCAAGCCGGCGGCTGCGGCCTGCAACCCTTGCGCCGCGAAGAAGCCCGCCAACGCCTGCAACCCCTGCAATCCTTGCGCGGTGAAGAAGGTCAGCAACCCCTGTAACCCATGTAACCCCTGCGCGGCCAAGAAAACCTGCAAACCGTGAAAACCTTGTGCGGCAAAAGAAACCTCATCGGACTGCAATCACACAACGGAGAATAAAACAAACGCAACAAAAAA
>CALEMG010000487.1 GCA_937910835.1 uncultured Alphaproteobacteria bacterium
AAGGCCCACAATCAGTTCGGTGCAGGCGATAACTTGCGTATTCTGGAATTGAATCCCAAGCATCCGCTGATCAAGAAGCTGGCAACAACTGCCCAGAAAAACGGTTCGTCCGATGCTTTGGAAGACGCGGCTCTCCTCCTCCTTGATCAGGCGCATATTGTTGAGGGAGACCCGGTTGCTGATCCGGTCGCCTTTTCAAAGCGCATGGCCGATTTCATGGCGAATAGCATTTCCGGCTAGCTGGATAGGAGGCGAAAGCCTCCGCCCTTTCACGTCTCATATCATCCGCCCGTGGCCTCTGTTATCGCAGGTTCCGAACGGATTGTTTTTATGGAAAGCGGCAGCAATATTAGGAACAGGGCCCCAACGGCGATAAAAACCGTTTTGTAATCCTGAAAACTGGCAAACAAGGCACTGCTAACGGCCATACCGAAGGTGCCTCCAAAGGGTTGGGCGGAAAGAACGATGCCGCCAGCAATGCTCCCGATCATTGGCGCTAAAATAGGAGCAGGTATGACGGCAGGCAAGAGTGCGAGTCCTGCTTCAATGGCTGATTAGTTCAGGCCGTGCTGCAGATAAAGGGCACCGAAAATAAAGATGCCAATCTTGTTGAACTGGGTAGCGCGACACCGAAGATGGTCTCGTCGAGTATCGCAAGGATAAGCACACCGCCCATCTCCGCCAGAAGCCACCAGCGCCGGTTATCTTCGTTGATACCGTGCATCATGCTATTTCCCCGCCCGCAAAACACAACTAATAGTATTTTTAAATTGAAACTTAAACAACTTATATCCAAATAAGCTGTGACCAATCAAATAACTATCTTTTTTACTATATGCAGCGGCTGCTTCAAATCTTCGTCCTTATCGGTTCCCTGTCCGGCTTTTCCGCCTGCAGTGTTATTGATGACACGCTACTGACCGAAGAGGTTGGCGATTTTTCCCGTGGGGTGATTGCTCTTTCTGCCGTTATCACCAAAGAGTTCGCGCTTGCTGAAGAGGTCAATACCCTTGGTTTCACCGATAATCTGCAATTTCAGCTGGAATTGGGCGGTAATCCCGATACCAATTTAAAGTCTCTGTTCAGTGCCTCGGATACTGCTGCGCGGCTGAGCCTATTGACGGCGCTTAGTGGATATGCCGAAACCCTGGCGGCGGTTGTCTCAGGAAGGTCGCTTTCTTCAGAATATTCGAAGTTGGTTGGGGCAGCGGAAAATTTAAAGCAGCTAAGCTCGGGGAATTTCAATCTGGCGCATTCTCTTTCATTCTTGGATTCCAACGAGCTCGTTAACGATATCAGCCTCTTCGACAAGCTGTTTATTCTGCCCGAGCGGGACGAGAAGTTGCTGCCTATCGTCGAAAAGGGAGGGACGGCTTTAAAAAAAATGGCAATTCTTCTTTATTTCGATATCGGAGCTCTTTCAGATCAGTCCGGTAAGTGCGGCTACACATACCCGAAAAATGATCTTGATACCAATATGTCTAGCTTGCGACTTTGTAAGGGCGGGCTTCGGTCAATTGTCAGCAGCGCCATCAGTTTTGATACGAACATATGGAAGGACAAGCTAGCCTATCTAAAGGCACAGGATAATGATAATTCAGACGCTCGGAGCACCGCGATTGAGCGCCTTGTTTCGATCCAGAAACTGGGCCAGAGCCTGGACCAACTGCTCAGTGAAACACAAACTACCCTGATTGCCATGGTCGCCGCGCATGAAACACTTGAAACGACATTGAAGGATGCAGAACAATCCAGCGGCCCACCCACTATCGCAATATCCAAATCCATTCTCTTTCACGAAAAGTTGCGCGGCCTTCTGGAAACAGCTGCGACTGTCAAGAGCGCTTTGTCGGCGCTGTCCGACAGTGCTGCGGCTACACAGAATTTCCAGTCGAGCGCTCTCACACAACCTTCTATTGGAGAAAGCGATGACAAATAATTATAAAGATGCTCTTGCTGGCCTGGAAAAGGCGCAAGCGGCGTTGAATGCTCAAGATGTCTCTCAATTGCCCCCGGTGCCATTGGCAAATCTTGAAAGATCGAAGGCCGCCGTTTATAGCGAGATACAAGCGCTTCAGGCCAAGCAGTTTGCAAACCTGAATAAAGACTATGCGGCGATCACTAACGATTTTCGCAATTGCAAATCGGAGCTGACGGATCTTTCAAACTGGGTATCGGCGAGGGAGGCACGAGACCGGGCCATTTTCTCGATGCTGACAAAGGGTGTCAGTATTGCGCTGTCCCTGCTTATGTAACTATTTATCCATAATCCCATCAAGGCGTCGGCGGGTGACGCTGTAACCGGCCTCTTTCGGGATAAGAAGGAACTTGCCTTCGTCTGTGATTTCCATCTGTGGAAGGACCGTGAAGGTGTCGGTCCCGTGCGCATTCATGACGGCGTCTTCGCTGGAGCTAAAACGGCTCAGAGCCTCTACATTCATGCGGGTGGGAAAGATCACCGTGTAATTTCCCTTATCGGCCTCCTCCATAATTTCTTGAGGGCCAACCCAGACTGAATCCACGGATTCTTCGCCATCATGTGCCGCGAGCTGATGCGGCGGCGCCTTGGCAATAAAGATATGCGTGTCAAAGCGTTTCGGCATATGCGTTGGTGTAATCCAGTGCGCAAAATGACCCATAAGATCGGTTGCAAGTTCTAGGTTCTCCTCTCTCACCATATCCAGGATCGGCAACTCACCATTTTGGAGAGGCATTCGGTATTTCGCGGCAAGCGCATCCAACCGGTCATGGGTGACTAGAGCACCGGTCTCCCGGTTCCGGGCGAGAAGGATGTTGGCTTCCTCAAAACTTTCACGGATTGAGGCAATTTTAAAGGCGCGTAAAGGATCTTCCACCCGCTCGCTTTCAGGCAAATGGTCGAGCAGCGCCGGGT
>CALEMG010000488.1 GCA_937910835.1 uncultured Alphaproteobacteria bacterium
CCGCCAGCGTTTGGCTTCTTGCCGCGGTTCTTATTGTTGGTCAGTGCGACATAGGCCTCAGCCTTGTTTGGATTAGCCGCGACCCATTCCGGCCGATCCATTGTCGTAGCCCCAACCTTTGAGGCAGCCTGACGTGTAAGAATGCTGATTTCCGCGAGGCTCATACCTGTTGTTTCTGGCGTCAGAGGTAGCCATTTCCCACTCATGTCATCGCTGAACTTGGCAACATAAAGCGTCCCGTCGTCGAGGAGGTTGCTGTTGTCGCCTCCTTCGGTGAATTTTCCGGCAGAGACAAACTTATACAGGAACTCACCGCGTTCATCATCGCCGAGGTAAACGACGACCTGGCCATTGTCGGCAACAACCAACTCTGCATTTTCATGCTTGAAACGGCCAAGGGCGGTGCGTTTTTTGAGAGTCGATTTCGGGTTAAGCGGATCGAACTCGACAATATAACCAAAGCGGTTTGGTTCGTTAGGATTTTTGCTGATGTCGAAGCGGTCATCGACGGTGGCCCAGGCATAACCCCAGTCTTTGTTGCCAACGCCATAGCGCTTCAGCTCAGCGGACGGCTTGTAGTTCTCATCGCTGGAAGAAAAGTAGCCATTGAAGTTTTCTTCACAGGTGAGATATGTGCCCCAAGGCGTCCTGCCATTACCGCAGTTATTCCATGTGCCGAGGGCGAGTACACCTTCCGGGTCTGCCGCTGTTTTCATCATGGCGTGGCCACGGGCGGGGCCGGAAATTTCGATCGGCGTATTGGCCGTGACGCGGCGGTTATAGGGGCTGTCAACAACAATACCCCATTTTCCGTCCTTGAGCGCGAGTTCGGCGACGGTCATACCATGACCTGCCATGCCTTTGTTGACGTCATCTGCCGTCTCCGGCTTCTTGCTTTCACGATTGCCATAGATAATTGAGCGGTTAACATATTCGTTGTTGGAAACAAGAATATTCTTGTTTCCATTCTGAAACAGCGCCATGCCGTCGTTATTGTCGCCAACGGAAAGCTCCTGGCTGGCGGCAGTTCCGCGAGTCGCCTGATCAAAAGGAATACTGTTTGACCAGAGCGGCTCGCCCCAGGTGCTGACGACGTGCCAGTCAAACTCATTAGGAACAGTAATCGTATCAAGTTCGTTAGCGGTGACCTGCTCAAATTTCAGGCGGCTGCTTGCAGCACTTACCGGAGCGGGGGAGAGGGCTGTCGTGCCCATGACGAAAGCGGTGGCACCAAAGGCTACGCCTTTGCCTAGAAAGCTGCGACGGGAAAGCACGGTTTGAGAGATTTTCTCAAAGTCCGTTATTTTCTTTTTTGGTGAGCGGATTTCGTCGAACTCATCGAAGGATATATCATCAGGTATTGGTGCGGACATTTCTGGCTCCTGGAGGGTTAAATTTCTTTTTGTATCCCGCGGCTCGGTATACAAACGACGTTAAGTTACTGAAGGCAGATTTCAGTTTTGTGTCAAAAGTCCAAAGGGAGGTGATTTTTGGAATTGGGCGTGGCATCTTCTTTTTGGTGAGCTTTTTTATTCCTGCCGATGAAACTCTTTGACATGGCACGAAATCCCTATATATTCCGCCGCGTTCTCACCTATATTGCCGCCGTAGCTCAGGGGTAGAGCACTCCCTTGGTAAGGGAGAGGCCGGTGGTTCAAATCCACCCGGCGGCACCATTTTTCCCATACTCAAAATTCAGCGTTTTAGGCAGTGCATTTTTAACTCAGGTATTTTCGAAACTTGAGCACTGTGGATATTTGCTTGCCCTTTCCCCGGTGGTTTAAGTAGATTGAGTGAAATTGTCCCACCTTATGAAAGTATATATAGCCACGTGCGCAAATTATATGTCTTGCTTCTTCTCCTTGGGTTGGGTTTGATCGGCTGGGTTGGGTATGACTACTCGACCAGTGGGGAAGAGATTGCGCGCTATGAGCTAGCTGGTGAGGCTGGAAGCACGGACCTCATTTCCCTCGATCCCTCCCAGAACCCGATGCGAGCTCTCTTGTCCGTAGAATACGAGATCGAACTCTTAAGTAGCAGTACGCCTGCGTTTAAGTATTCGGTTCTGATGACCGTACCGGGCGGCCTCGAAGTCTTTAAAACTGAGGGACAGCAGCGGGATAAACGCGAGGACAATACCCAAGAATATGCGATGAAAATATCTGAGCAGGTTATTGATACCTTCTCAATATCCGCGCCGGGGGACTATTTGCTGGATTGGCAGATTACGCCAAATAAGGCAAAAATCATAAGTCAGAGAATTTATCTTCGCCGTAATGTGGAGCCTTTAAAAATTCCGTATCTAATCGCGGGAGGTGTTTGCTTTGCTCTTGGCGTTCTGCTCTTAATCTGGAGGCGGAGAAAGAACAGCTAATTATTATATCTATTTTGGTGACGCATGGCAGATGAAAAACCTGATTACCGATTGTTGACGGGTGAAGACACACATGATTTCTGCGTGAGGGTGAGCAAGGCTCTCGCCGAAGGGTATGTGCTTTACGGCTCTCCCTCGGCGACGTTTGATCCCAATACAAACCGAATGCTGGTCGCGCAGGCCGTTGTCAGACCCGATGTCGTGAGAGGGGCGTGAGATGTTGATTGAACCAGGCGCACTGTCCCTTTTTATTCTCTCTGCGTTGGCGCTTAATCTTACTCCGGGGCCGGATATGCTGTTTACAACGGCGAGCGGGCTTAAGCAGGGGCCACGGGCCGGAGTGATCGCGGCGCTTGGTATTTCCGCAGGCTCGTTGGTTCATATTCTGCTCGCAATTATTGGTGTTACCGCCATTTTTAAAACATCCGAGCTTGCGTTTGATGTCCTTCGCTTTGCGGGCGCGGGCTATCTCTTGTGGATTGGGATCCGCAGCTTTTCTGCGCGTGGTGGAGATCTCAGCCGACCGCATGTCAAATCGGCCGATATGCTTATCGTCTTTCGTCGCGGGATGTTCACCAATATTTTCAATCCCAAGGTGGCGCTCTTCTTTATCGCTTTCTTGCCGCAGTTTGTTTCCGTCGATGCAGGCTCAATTGCATTGCAAATTTTGATTTTAGGGCTTCTGTTTAATCTGACGGGACTACTTTGTAATGGAGGCGTTGGTCTTTTTTCTGGTGGTGCAGGTCGGCTTCTGCTGCAACGACCGGGGACAGCTAAATGGGTTTCGAGGATTTCGGGCACGATATTTATAGGGCTCGCCGTACGCCTTGCCCTAACTGAGCGTGCATGACAAAGTTCCGCGAGTTGCGGATTTGATGCATTGCATGACGCTCCGTATTTGGGTCGCGGATATGTCTTTCGAAAACAGCTATAGGATAAAAAATGTCTGAGAATGTGTTGGTTATCGGGAACAAGAGATACTCATCCTGGAGTTTGCGTGGTTGGCTCGCGGCAAAATTGTCGGGGATGGAGTTTGAAGAAATACTGGTCCCTCTGTATCGGCCTGGCTGCCATGATAAGCTGAAGGAAGTTAATCCGGCGGCGCCTCCAAAAGTCCCTTCGCTTAAAGTAGGAGATGCTGCCGTTTGGGATACGCTCGCAATCTGTGAATTTCTCGCGGAACAATATCCCGAGGCGCAACTCTGGCCGGAGGAAACGTTCACCCGGGCGCATGCGAGGTCGGTCGTCGCGGAAAT
>CALEMG010000489.1 GCA_937910835.1 uncultured Alphaproteobacteria bacterium
TCGGCGATGATCCCCCATTCGAAAGATCGACCGAGGCGCTTCTTGGTTGCCCGATGCAGAGTGGCTCCCCATGATTCCTCGAGCGGTTTGCCGCCGTAAACAGATCGCATGCCAAGCGGCCCACCTGTTGGCATGGCATTCCATTTTGCACCCCGGACAAAGCCCCGCTTTTCATCGGTTTCGTAAAATTGCATAGAGTGGATTGCTTGCCCAGCAGGTCCAACCCAGCTTTCCATTGGCTCGTCAAAGTATCCAACGACCGCTGCAAAAGGATGCATCATTAAATTGCGACCTACCATGCCCGATGAATTGGCCAGCCCGTCCGGGTGGGCGGCGGTTGCCGATAGCTGCAATAGACGCGGTGTGCCGATGCCGTTGGCGCATAGAATAACGGTCTCTGCCGCTTGAAATTGTTCAGCGCCATCACGATCCAGATAGATCGCGCCATTCGCTTTACCCTGAGCGTTCAGGGTGATTTGGCACACCCGAGCGCCAGTGATCAAAATGGCACCGGATTTTAATGCGTCCGGCCAGTGAGTAAGATCAGTCGAAGCTTTAGCTTGCTCTGGGCAGCCTTGCATGCAAGTTCCACGTCGCGCACATTGGCTGAGATTGCGATAAGGACGCGATGGAATGGCTTGCGGTGCGGGCCACCAATGCCAACCTAATTCGTTCATACCTTTCGCAGCGCGTCTACCAATCGCACCAATAGGATGGGGGGGCAACGGTGGTGGCGACATAGGCGGATAGGCCGGGTCACCGGCTAACCCCGAAACGCCCATCTCTATATCAACAAGATCATAAAACGGTTCAAGGTCTTCATACTTAAACGGCCAGTCATCCGCGACACCGTCGAGTGAACGAACGCGAAAATCCGACGGCATAAAACGCTGCCAGTGCGCCGCATATATAACACTGCTGCCTCCAACTGCGCTGTACATCAGCGGATTAACATCCGATTCTGAGACGTTGATAGGGTAATCCGTGGGTTGGTCGCGAACATTTGGATTAGGGTGCCAACGCTTCTGCGACATCAATTCCCATTCCGGTTTGTCGCCATAAAACTCTTCCGGCTCGACTTTGCGACCTTGTTCTAGGCAGACAACACGAACCCCAGTTTCAGCCAAATGTTTCGCGGCAATTGCGCCTGATACACCTGCACCAATAATGAGAACTTCGGCGCGATCGGCTTGCTTTGTCATGTTTTTTGCCAGTCTATCGGTTTAAGTTGCTTGTCCAAAGCATGTTTGTACGTGACCACTATATCCATGGCCCAGAACTAATTTCAACGTCCGATATGGGTTGTTCTGCTACCAGGCAGCCCATCCCCCGTCGACAAGCAGGTTTACGCCGTGGACAGAATTGGCATCGTCTGATGCAAGAAAAACGACGGCGCCAGTGAGTTCTTCCGGGTCCAAATGCCCGACGCCATTAGGTGTGAGAGAAGCATTTTTGTCGTCGTAACCTTCGACCTCTCGCAGAAGGGCATTGATATCCGTTTTAATGTTGCCGGGCGCTACCGCATTGACGTTAATGCCGAACTTTGCAACTTCCAGGCACATTGCCTTGGTCATATTGACCAGCCCACCCTTCGACGCGCAATAAGCGGCCGAGTTTGGAAAACCTCCGACCCCAGCAATCGAGGTAATATTTATAATCTTACCATTCGCTCGCGGTTTCATATCTGCAAGGACGGCCTTGCTTAGAAAGAAAGCCGATTTGAGATTGATGTCTAATTGCTGGTCCCAAATTTCTTCAGTGGTTTCTTCAATAGGCGTCGGCGTAAAAATTCCGGCGTTATTTACTAAAATATCGACACGCCCCAACTCCTTGATAACCTGATCAACGAGTTGCTGGCAATTCGCTGGCGTCGATAAATCGATCATATGGACGCAGGCCTTTCCGCCATCAGACTTGATGGTTTCAACCACAGCATCGGCTTCTGGTTTTTTGGACCGCGCGACAACCGCGACGATTGCTCCTTCGGCAGCAAGTCGTTTGCTGATACAAGCACCGATCCCACGTGAACCGCCGGTAACAATGGCAACTTTATTTTTCAGCTTCATTCTTTATCTCCGTAAAGTTCGCTGTACCAAGAATTATCTATTCTGAACCGACACCGCTGAACGAAACACTCATGAAATCCATGAACGCTTTTGTCATCGGAGTCATTGCCTTTTCAGGGTTCCATGCTAACCCCACGTCCATTGTCGGAATATCCTCTACAAGATTAACAGTTTCAATTCGTTGACCGTCCAGTGACCAGGGGCGGTACACCATGTCAGACAGGATTGTGATCCCCATGCCCGCGGCAACCATGCTTCGCACAGCCTCTACGGCCGACGTTGAAAAAATTGTTTTTGGACCAAGCCCTGTTGGCATCCAGTATTTGCTGGTCGTTTGATCAGCCTCGTCAATGGTGAGCATGATGTAGGGCTCTTTAGCAACGTCGTTCAAAGTGACGGCTTCTGCTTCCAACAGCGGGTGATTTGACGGCAGCCAAAGGCGACGCTTTGAACGGAGCAGGGTATCACATTCAATGTGCTGCCTATCTCTTAGGTTTGACACCAGAATGACCGCAATGTCGAGATCCCCTTTTAGAAGACTGTTTTCTATCTTGGGGCGGGCCAACTCAATCATTTCCAGCTTCAGGTTTGGATAACTCCGCGTGAAACGGACGTAGAGCTTCGGCATAAAATAACCCGCAACAGTGCTCGTAATTCCAATGCGAACGCTGCCTGATAAATTGGTTTCCGTCGACAACGGTGTTTGGACCGCTTCATTGACGGCAGCCATAATGTTGTGAGCGTGCTGTAAGAACCGCGCGCCCTCATTGGTCAGTGAGACCCCCGACGGCAGGCGCTCAAATAAAGGCATACCAACGTCTTCTTCCAGTTGACGAATTGACGCTGTCACAGTCGACTGAGAAATATTGAATTCTTTGGCAGCCAGAGAGATTTGGCCAAAATCCGCCGTTGCAATGAAGTAGCGAATTTGTTTCAGAGTTAAAGGCACAATTGAATCCTAACGCGCATCTGAAAAATCGATATCATTAAGCATATTTTTCTATTTTACAATACCACTTATTCATTGCCAAACTCCATAGATAAAAAAACCGATGTGACATTGATAATAGGGAAGCAGATGATGGTTACGTTGAACTGCGACATGGGAGAAGGTTTCGGCCTATACAAATTGGGCAACGACGAAGGTCTAATGCCGATTATTTCGATTGCAAATGTTGCATGCGGTTTTCACGCATCGGATTTCAATCATATGCGAAAAACTGTTCGGCTTGCTAAGCAGTACGGTGTCAAAGTTGGGGCGCATCCATCTTTGCCGGATTTACAGGGGTTTGGCCGTCGGGAAATGCAGATGTCGCGCGAGGAGATGGCGAATTGTCTGATCTATCAAATTGGCGCACTTAAAGGATTTCTTGATGCAGAGGGGATGCCCCTAAATCACATCAAACCGCATGGGTCGCTTTATGGTATGGCGGCCAGTCAAACGCATATTGCGGAAGCAGTTTGTGATGCCGCTGACGTATTCAAGGTACCATTACTTGGCATGATCGGCACACTCCACGAAACCCTGTACCCAGCGCGAGGGCATGAATTTGTGTCTGAATTCTATTCAGATCTAGATTATAACGATGACGGCAGTTTGATCGTGTCTCAGGTTCACGAAGCATTTGATGCAAAGGGCGCTGCGGCTAAGTGCCTTAGGGCCATTAACGACGGTAAGACCACCTCTATTAGCGGGAACCAGATTGACGTACGCGCCGATTCAATATGCGTACATTCAGACACGCCGAATGCGATTGAAATAGCGGAGGCGGTTCGAACGGCCATTCAACCGTACATGGCCGCGTGAGGTGTAATGTTACAGGCAAAAAATCTTATAACTTTTGGCAATGGATGAGGAAAAATGGCAAATAAACAAGTATTATCTCCGCTTCCCGGTACGTTCTATCGTAAGCCAACCCCAGATGATCCGGCATATAAATCCGAAGGCGATAGCGTTGCCGTCGGTGACGTCATTGGTCTGGTAGAGGTCATGAAGTCTTTCCACGAAGTGAAGTCGGATGCCAGTGGCACAGTTGGTTCGTTCCTGGTTGAAAATGAAGATGCGGTGATGGCGGGTCAGCCAATACTTGAACTCTCTGATTGAGCAGGAGTGAGTCCAATATATCAGTTTAGAATGCTAGGGACGTATCATGACTATTCGTAGGCTATTAATCGCCAATCGTGGCGAAATTGCAGTACGGATAATCCGTGCTGCGCAAGAATTGGGCATTCATACTATACAGGTGTTCAGCGATGCGGATGCAGATTCCCTCGCGGTGAAGTTAGCAGACGACGCCGTCAATATAGGTGGCGCGCAGGCATCAAAATCTTATCTAAATATTTCCGCAATTATAGAAGCCGCAAAAAGCTCCAAAGCCGATGCGGTACATCCGGGCTATGGATTCTTTTCGGAGAATGCTGATTTCGCAGACGCCGTGGTCGCTGCCGGAATGATCTTTGTTGGACCGAGCGGTGACACCATCCGATTGATGGGTGACAAGGTATCGGCGCGGCAAGTCGCCGCGAAGGCCGGTGTGCTAACTGTACCGGGTAGCGACGGCCGCATTGAGGATATTGAAGAAGCCAGAGCGGTTGCCGATAAAACTGGTTTTCCGGTGATGATCAAGGCGGCAGCCGGCGGAGGTGGCCGAGGAATTCGGATCGTTGCCGATATGGCTGAATTTGAGCTCCAAGCGCCCCAAGCAAAGGCAGAAGCTGAAGCTGCGTTTGGTGACGGCGGCCTCTACATTGAAAAAGTCATTGAGTCAGCGCGGCATATCGAAGTGCAGGTACTGGGTGATGGCAAAAACGTCGTTCATTGTTATGAGCGCGAATGCTCGCTTCAGCGTCGACGCCAGAAAGTGTGGGAAGAGGCACCTGCTGCGGTGCTGCCGGCGGACGTACGAACTGAACTTTGCCGAGCCGCTGTCGCACTAGCTGTTTCGGTTAAATACAAAGGTGCGGGCACCGTCGAATTTTTATACGATGACAGGACGCAGGCCTTTCACTTCATTGAGATGAATACCCGTATCCAGGTTGAGCATCCTGTGTCGGAGTTTATTTGCGGCGTTGATTTGGTTCGTGAGATGCTTCGTATCGCTGGTGGAGAGCCGTTGCGCTATGCTCAAGAAGACATTGTTGCACGCGGCCATGCCATCGAAGTTCGCATCAACGCGGAAGATCCGGCGATGGATTTTATGCCGTTTCCTGGCGTTGTGAGTGAACTCATCGCTCCCGGCGGACCAGGTGTTCGCTTTGATACGATGCTGTATGCGGGATACGCCATTCCGCCATTCTACGATTCATTGCTGGGCAAGTTGATCGTTTGGGATGAGGACAGAAGTGCGGCAATTGCTCGATTGCAGCGCGCCCTAAATGAGCTCGAGATTGAGGGCGTGAAAACAACTAAACCACTATTTATTGCCTTGGCCGCAGACGGAGATGTTCGTGAGGCGAGGTTTGACACCCGATGGCTTGAGGGGTGGCTGAAGCAAAATAAAGCTAAATTGGCCTAGCAGGTATAACTGGGAAGGTGGGTAATATATGAAAACAAGATACACATTCGGCGGCGACGAACATGTCTTTGTTGAAGTAGACGAAGAAATGTCCCTCGAAGCCTTTTTTAAAAGCTTGTCGATGACGAACGGAGTTCGTGACAAGAACATAAAGGGTGTTACAGAAATTTGTCCGGCAAACGCATCCTTCCAGATTAAATTTGATCCTGATGTGATCAGTCCCAACGAGATGTTGGCAGAACTTAAAAAAATAGAAGCGACTGCGGAACACGCTGATCATACGATTGAGACCCGCATTGTCGAAGTGCCCGTCTTCTACAAAGACCCGTGGACGCATGAAACGTTAATGCGCTTTCGCGAGCGTCATCAAGACCCTAACGGGACAGATCTTGATTATGCGGCGAAGATTAACGGGTTTGATAACGCGGATGAATTTATCAAGGCCCATCATTCCGCGCCTTGGTTTGTTTCAATGGTTGGTTTTGTGGCAGGTTTGCCATTCCTTTATCAGATGGTTGATCGCGCTCGCCAGCTTGAGGTGCCGAAATATCTCAGACCCCGTACGGATACACCAAAGCTGACGGTGGGCTACGGCGGTTGCTTCTCCTGCATCTATTCGGTGCGCGGGGCCGGTGGCTATCAGATGTTTGGTGTCACTCCTATGCCGATTTACGACCCCAAACAAGAAATTAGCTACCTTAAAGACTTCATGGTGTTTTTTAAGCCCGGAGACATTGTCAAGTTCGCGCCAATTGATCGTGCGACGCATGATAAAATTGCCGCTGAAGTAGAGGCTGGTAGTTATCAGCCGCGTGTGAAAACAGTCACATTTTCTCTCGATGATTTTAATAACGATATCGATGCCTACAACCAAAAGCTCGAGGAGGTCCTCTATGGCGATTAAAGTCATTTCTCCAGGTCTCGCGACCACAGTTCAGGATCTCGGACGCCCCGGTTATTATCATTTGGGTATCCCGATTTCGGGTGGCATGGATCGATATGCGCTCCGGGTCGCCAACATGCTCGTTGGTAATGATGAAGATGCGGCTGTTCTTGAAGCGGTTTTCATGGGACCTGAGTTGGAATTCACGGCTGATGCCACGGTTGCCGTTACTGGTGCTGACTTGCCGCCTAAAGTCGACGGTGAAGCGCGGGAATCTTGGTCATCTTTTGAAATTAAGGCGGGTCAGGTCTTATCTTTTGATTATCTAAAGTCTGGTGCACGGGCATATATCGCTATTTCTGGCGGTATTGACGTTCCCATTGTCCTAGGCAGCAGATCAACATACGCCCTTGGCGCCCTTGGCGGTTTTGAAGGCCGCGCGCTTGGTAAAGATGATGAGCTGAAGCTGTTGTCTGAAACCCTGGGGGCGGGTAGTGGTAGAACCGTTGCGCCAGAGCTTCGCCGTCTGCCCGGCAATCCTGCGGAATTGCGGGCTTTGCCGGGGCTCTACTGGCATTGGATTACCGAGGATTCGGGAACTAACTTCTTTTCCGATACATGGAAGGTAGCGCCTGAAGCCGACCGTATAGGGTATCGTTTCAAAGGTGGTCAGCACATTCAATTCAATGAACGTGAGCGTCCATTTGGCGCAGGTTCTGATCCGTCAAATATCGTTGATGGATGTTATCCTTATGGGTCCATCCAAGTGCCGGGCGGCACGGAACCAATTGTTCTGCATCGCGATGCCGTATCGGGCGGTGGGTACGCGATGATCGGTACCGTGATTTCCGCTGATATGGATTTGATTGGTCAACTTCAACCGCATTCCGAAACTCGTTTCGTAAAAGTGGATATGGAAGAGGCGCTAGCAGCGCGACATGATCGGAGGGCGTTGCTCGATAAGGTAAGGGCATCATTGGCATAGCATATTAAAAAGGCCGTTGAGTCGGCGGACAACATTTTTCAATAAGAGGTTAAGATGGCAAAGAAGACAAAAAACAAGAGCAAGGTTGATCCAATCACTTTATCTGTTGTTCGCGGTGTCCTCGAGACCACGCAACGAGAGATGACGTTGTCCCTGGAGAAAACGGCACGTTCAAGCGTGTTCAATTTGGCGCATGACTACTCGACGGCCCTTTTTAATGGCTCTCCCGAGATGATCTTGCAAGGGCAAGATATTCCCATCCATCTAGGATCACTGATCCCGGCGATGAAAGTTGTCGCCGCTTATTTTGGCGACGATATCCACGAAGGCGATCTTATCTTGCATAATGATCCAGCCTATGGCGGCAGTCATGCGATCGACGTCTGTTTTTACAAGCCAGTATTTTTTGAAGGCAAGCTTCGGTACTGGACCGTTTGCAAGGGACATCTGACGGACATTGGCGGGCCAGTGCCTGCGGGTTATAACCCGAATGCTAAGGAAATCTATGAGGAATGCTTGCGGATTCCACCAGTAAAAATCTGGGACAAAGGAAAGCCGCGCAAAGATGTATTGAATATGATCTTGACCAACATGCGTGCGCGTCGCGATCAGGAAGGCGATTTCAATGCATTGATCGGTGCTTGTCAGGGAGGTGAGCGGAACCTTCTAGGTTTGATCGATAAATACGGCATGGATGTCGTTGACGATTGTATCGATGAACTTTTGTCGATGGCAGAACAACATATGCGATCGTTAATTAAGACGGTCCCGGATGGCAAGTATACCGGGACGGCGGTTCTTGAAGATGCTGGCCACGGATTAGGTGACTTTGATATTACGGCGACCGTAACGATCAAGAAAGATACTTGCCATATTGAAATCGCAAGTCCGCCGCAGATCCCGTATTTCATCAATTCCTATGAGGGCAACTCCTACTCAGGCGTTTATCTCGGGCTGATGATGTATGCGCAGCTTCCACCCCCTTATAACGAAGGGCTGTATCGTTGCATCAGCGTCAATATGGGCCCAAAAGGCACCCTTTGTAATGCGAAGGAACCAGCCCCTCATATGAATTGTACAACAACACCAATGGAGACATTGACCGACGCGGTTCGCCTGGCATTTGAACAGGCGATGCCGTCGAAAGTATCGGCCTCTTGGGGTCATTCAAATGGTTTGAATATTACCGGATGGGATAATCGACACGACGAAGAATACGTCACCATGGTGCTCGCAAGCATGATTTCAGGTGCCGGCGCGACACCGCAACAGGATGGCTGGCACGCGTGTGGTCCAGAGTGCTGTTTTGGTGCGTTGACATCAGGGGATGTAGAGCTTTTGGAATACTCCTATCCAATCGTAATTCATAAATATTCGTTGATGGAAGATTCCGGTGGTGCAGGGAAGTACCGCGGTGGCTCCGGGACGGCTTGGGAAGTTGAGCCGTTAGATAGCGAAATGACTTTTATCACTTTTGGTGAGGGGCGACATATTCCTGCTATGGGAGCTGCCGGTGCGAAATCGACGCTTGTGGATAGCAAAGTTGGGCGCGTCGAGGTGAAGCGCAAAGGCAAGGTAAAAATAATACGTGAAAATGTTATCGAAGACATCCAGCCCGGTGACACAGTCACCAACATGAACCCCGGTGGTGGTGGCTACGGAAATCCGTTTGAGCGCGAGGTTCTAAAGGTCGTGGATGACGTTAAGAATGGCTTGGTGTCGATTAAGGGCGCTGCGAGTGACTATGGTGTCGTGATTAAGAGCTCGAAAACACTGGAAGTGGACGTGGATGCCACTGAGAAGTTACGAGCTAAATCCATCGCGGCCTAGTTATTTAGATAGACTAAAGAGAAGTAAAATATCATGCGCATGAAATATCGCCTAGGCGTTGATGCCGGCGGCACCTTTACAGATTTTGTTTTGGCAGAACAAGATGGTCAGATCAAACTGTACAAAACACCTTCAACGCCGTCTGATCCGAGAAAAGCAATACAAACAGGCCTCGAACTGATTTCTGAAGATATCGGCGAAAGTATTGAAGAAATAATCTCGAATTGTGATCTGTGTATTAACGGTACAACTGTAGGGCTAAATGCGCTCATTCAGCATAAAGGCGCTAAGACCGGTTTGATTTGTACCGCAGGTCACGAAGATTCGATTGAGATCCGGTTAGGTCATAAAGAAGACGGTTATCGTTATGATCCTGAATATCCTCCGGCAACGATGTTGGTGCCGCGCTATCTTCGCAAAGGCGTTCGGGAGCGGGTTGTTTCTGATGGTTCAGTTAAAACACCATTGAATGAGGCTGATATTCGCGCGGCATGTCGTTTGTTTAAGAAAGAAGGTGTCGAAAGTGTCGCCATTTCTTTCGTGTGGTCTGTGTTGCATCCGGAACATGAACTCCGCGCGGCCGAGATTGCGCGCGAAATGCTGCCAGGGGTTATTATTACGGTTGGCAGTGAATTGTATCCGCAAGTACGGGAATATACGCGTACCTCAACGGCGATCACGAACGCTTATCTTGCGCCGATTTTGCGAAAGTATGTGGAATCTGTGGACAAGTATTTCGCCGATCTCGGGGCTAAGTATCCCGTCCGGTATTTCCAGTCAAATGGCGGTCTCGCCATTGGCGAAGTCATGGGTGACCGTTCCGTTTACGCGATCAATTCGGGTCCAGCCTCTGCACCGCAAGCCGGACTGTATGTCGCAGAGCCCTTCAACAGCAAAAATGTGATTACCGTTGATATGGGGGGTACGTCTTTCGACATTACGTTGACCAAAGATGGCGTCACAAATTTAAATAAAGATATCGACTTTTTACGCTACAGAATCGGTGTGCCGATGATCCAGGTGGAAACCCTTGGTGCCGGAGGTGGGTCGATTGGTCATATCGATGAAATAGGCCTCATGCAAATGGGCCCGCAAAGTGCTGGCGCAGACCCTGGGCCCGCGTGTTATAGCAAAGGTGGAGAGTTACCTACGGTATCTGACGCAAACCTCGTGCTTGGATATTTGAGCCCAGAAGGCCTGATCGGTGGGCGCTTGCCGCTTGACATTGATAAGGCTCGCAAAGCCATTAAGACTCATTTGGCAGATCCACTCGGCATTTCTGTAGAACATGCCGCTTTTGGGATGTTCACCATCGTCAATAACAACATGGTGAACGGTATTCGTCGCGTATCTGTTGAACGCGGCTATGATCCGCGTGACTTTGTTTTTGTGGGTGCGGGTGGTGCGACCGCCGCGCATATCACAGCGCTTGCTTCTGAAATGGGTGTTAAAAAGATCATTTTGAGTAAGTTGGCGTCCGGGCTGTGTGCGTTTGGTCAGATTATTTCAGACGTTAAATATAACTTTATGGCGACCTGCCCGGTAAGGCTTGAAGGCAGCGCGCCGAATAAGCGTATCAACAAGGTATTTAAGGAACTTGAGGCGAAGGGAAGGAAACATCTTGTTGCCGACGGCTTCAAGAAAACCCAAATCGATGTCAAGCGCAGTATTGAAATGCGCTATGTCGGTCAGGTTCACGAATGCACTGTTGAAATTGGCAATTTTGAAATCAACGACAAGACAATTGAAGATGTCAAAACGGCTTTCCATAAGCGCCACGAAGAACTCTATACATACTCCGAACCGCATAATTTTGTGGAAGTGGTGAATGTCGAATGTACTCTTTACGGCCGGATTGAAAAACCGAATCCGCTTAAACTTAGCAAAGGGGTAAAACTGGAAAAAGCCCTTAAAGGCCATCGCAAGGCGATCTTCTCGGGGAATGGTAAAGGCTCTAAAACACCTGTTTACGACGGTGATAGGCTTGGTGCTGGCTCTCATATTGTCGGACCCGCAATCATCGAAGAGACGACGACGTCAATTGTTGTTCAACCGGGTTGGGCGGCTAAACTTGATAAGTCTGGTTCCTACGTACTGACACACGAATAGAAGAAGTCCGCAATACGACTTTCCAATTATTTTATATGCCCTGATTTAGTGATCGTAATGAATTAAGCGATCAGTCCATAGAGCATTCGAACAAGGAGATACGCTAATGAACTATGCACCTAATTCTCTTGCTGGCCGCGACTTGGCCTATTCGCTACATCCTTACACCAACCTGGCCGCACATCAAGAAAAAGGGCCTCTCGTTATAACGCGAGGCGACGGCATCTACGTTTACGATGACCAAGATAATCAGTACATCGAGGGCCTTGCCGGGCTTTGGTGTACTGGCCTCGGCTTTAGTGAAAAGAGACTCGTCAAAGCTGCTACGGCTCAGATGGATGTCTTGCCATTTTCGCATTCCTTTTCCCACAGGGCGACAGTGCCGGCGATTGATCTCTCTGAAAAATTGATTGAGTTGGCTCCGGGCGATCTGGGTAAGGCCTATTTGGTTAATTCTGGCTCGGAAGCTGTTGATACGGCCATCAAGATGGTGTGGTATTACCATAACGCTATCGGCAAACCGCAAAAGAAAAAGATTATTTCTCGCAAACGCGCATACCATGGCGTAACGATAGCGGCAGGCTCGTTGACGGCTTTACCGTATGTGCAGGATGGCTGGGATCTGCCCGCAATCCAAGGCATACTTCATACTGACACGCCGTGCTATTATCGCTATGGAGAGGATGGCGAGTCAGAAGAAGATTTTGCCACACGTCTAGCAGAAAACCTCGATAAACAAATACTGGAAGAAGGTTCGGATACGGTTGCCGCTTTCATCGCTGAGCCGGTCATGGGGGCGGGTGGTGTTATGACCCCGCCAAAAACCTATTTCGAAAAAATACAGAAGGTTTTGAAAAAGCACGACGTGCTGATGATTACCGATGAAGTTATTTGCGGTTTCGGTCGAACCGGAGAAATGTGGGGATCAGATACCTATGGGATTAAGCCAGACATTCTGACATGCGCCAAGCAGCTCTCTTCGTCCTACTTACCGATCGGCGCTGTCTTGATTACAGACGCCATATATAACGCGTTCGTCGAACACAGCACAAAATTGGGCACTTTTGGAACGGGAAACACCTATGGTGGACATCCTGTCGCTGCCGCCGTAGCGCTGGAAACACTAAAAATATATGAGGATGACGACATCATAGGCCATGTTCAGCGTGTCGCGCCACATTTCCAAAAACGACTTAAGGCCTTGGGCGAACATCCGCTGGTTGGCGAGGCGCGTGGCGTCGGACTTATTGGTGGCTTGGAACTGGTGGCTGACAAAATCACTAAAGAGCAGTATCCCGCAAGCGCGAAAGCGGCGCCCTTAGCAGTTGAAAAAATCTTTGGTCATAATCTTATACTTCGGCCAATGCCTGGTGATGGCATTGGTATTTGTCCTCCGCTTATTATTACAGAGAAAGAAATTGATGAAATGTTCGATCGCATTACGCGAGGACTGGATGAGGCGGAAGATATTCTGGGGCAATAGTAATACTTACTATCTAAGGGTGTTTTTTTGGTGAAAAAGCATTGTTTGGTATCGAAAAAAGCGATGTCAGTGTTTTGATTTTCAGATTTTACAATGACAGTAGAAGCGCTAAGATGATCTTTAGTTTCAACGAGGGAGCCTCGCTAACTTCCTCGTAATATACCTACGGCACTTAAAGTAAATGCGTAGGAGCGAAGGTGGCAGTTAAATAACGTCGGCAAGTAAATCTTCTGATTAAGTCTGAATGAAATCGTCATAAACCCATTAGTTAGATTTCATTTTCCGACGTTTACAACAAGACTAATACATGGAGGCGAAAATAATGAAATTAAGTCTTAAAACATCGTTAGTAGCAGCGACTATGGGTGCATTTGTACTTACAGCTGCAAGTGCACAGGCAGCCGATGATTGGTGGCCGGTAAAGGTCTATGATGCGAGCTCTGGCAAGAATGTCGAAACCACATATTCTCCATTGGAAAAAGCGTCCAAGCCATGGAACCTTTGCGTTTCCTTCCCGCACATGAAAGACAGCTTCTGGGTTGCTGTTGCATATGGCATCGTGACTGAAGCCAAGCGCCAAGGCGTTAATATGACATTGCTTGAAGCTGGTGGTTACGAGAACCTGCCGCGTCAGCTGTCTCAAATCGATGACTGCATGGCCTCTGACGCAGATGCAATCATTGTTGGTCCGATTTCCGAAGCTGGTCTGGCTAAGAAGTTCGAAGAAAGCATTGCAGCTGGCAAGCCGCTTATTGCGACTGTGAACCCAGTTAAAGAAGCAAAAACCACAGCAAAAATGTTTGTTGAGTTTGACACCATGGGTGAGCAAACAGGCACATACCTCCTCGGTCATCTTAAAGGTAAGCCGGCAAACGCCGTTGCATTCCCTGGTCCTGCGGGTTCTGGCTGGGCAGAAGCATTCTATGAAGGCTTCCAGCGCGCTCTTGATGGCAGCAACGTGAAGATTGAAACTGAAATGTTTGGCGATACAGGCGTTGGCGTTCAGCTCAAGCTGATCCAGGACGCTTTGCAGGCCTATCCAGACATGAATGTTATCTGGGGTTCAGCACCGACTGCTGAAGCGGCGATTGGTGCCGTTGCTGAGATCGGTCGTAGCGATGACATGATGATCATGTCCTCATATGAAAACCAGGCAATGCTCGATGCCATGAATAATGGCGAAATTCTCGGCTTTGCGACACAGTACCCGGTACTTGAAGGTATGATTGCTGTTGATATGGCAATCCGCGCCCTTGAAGGTAAAGAATTGAAAACATTCCTGAAGCCAATCCCTGATATGATTGCTAAAGCGAATGCAGACAAAATCAACATGGATCTGGTGCTTGCGCCGGCTACATGGAAGCCGGAATATTCTGTGACTGCAGAATAAGCAACGAACAGCTTGAGAGAATCATAACCTATGTATAAAGATTCGGATCAAGTTCTTGATACAGTGATTTCCTCCCCAGCTAACACTGGGGAGGAGGTTCCTTCTTCAAGTATCCTGGAGATGCGTGGCATCTCCAAACAATTCCCAGGTGTTCTCGCGTTGGATAACGTGGATTTTGATCTTCGTCGTGGTGAAGTACATATACTTTTTGGCGAAAACGGTGCTGGAAAATCGACACTTATAAATGTCATTGCAGGAACTTTCCCGCCGGATAAAGGGACATTTCGCTATGATGGGAAGGACGTTTCTCATCTGACTCCCCATCGTGCACGGGTCATGGGGATTAGCCCCGTTTTTCAGGAATTTTCACTCATTCCGAATTTGACGGTTGAAGAAAACCTCTTTTTGGGACGAGAGACATCTACTTCCGGGTTTCTTCGCAAAAAAGCGATGAGTGCCCGTGCTGCTAAAGTTATTGAGATGTTGGGCTTCGATTTAGATCCCAAAAAACGAGTGTCATCACTGTCACGTGCGCACCAGCAAATGGTTGAGATTGCCAAAGCGCTGCTTGCTGATGTTAGGTTGCTGATTTTGGACGAGCCCACGGCATCCTTGACTGAAAACGAAACCTATAAACTGTTTGAACTGATTGGCCGTTTAAAGGCGGACGGTGTCGGCATTATCTATGTCTCCCATCGTATGCGCGAAATTAAGGAAATCGGTGATAGAATTACTGTATTGCGCGATGGTCGTAAAATTGAAACATGCAATGCGGCCGATGTCGGCGAAAACGAACTCGTTGAGTTGATGACAGGGCGTAAAATCGATGTCTTGTTTCCGAAAATAGACCATAAGCCGGCAGAAAAGCTGCTTGAGATTAATAATCTTACCCTCGCCAATCACGTGGTTGAGGATGTGAGTATCTATGCTCGAGCAGGTGAAGTTACAGGTATTGCAGGACTTGTCGGTTGCGGGAAATCGGAACTCGTGCGGGCTGTATTTGGACTAGAGGCGATAGAAGAGGGCGAGATTGTTGTCAAAGGCGAACAAGTTTCGCACCCGCGCCCGGATATTAGTCTAAGTAAGGGCGTCTGTTATTTTCCATCTGATCGGGTTGCCGAAGGTTTGGCGCTTGAGCGTCCCATTCGTGAAAACGCATCGATGGCCGCGCTCAATTTGGCAGATTTCTCATGGATGCGGGTATTGAAAAAATTGAGCGAGCGAAAGCTCATTCAGGACATTGTTGATCGGTTAAAGTTGCGGCCGCCCAATATTGAACGTGCGGTTGGCAATCTATCTGGCGGTAATCGACAGAAAGTCATGTTGGCGCGCGGATTGACCCGGGAAACCGATATATTTTTGTTTGATGAACCGACGGTTGGAATTGATGTTGGCGCCAAGGTCGAGGTCTATGATCTCATGAAAGAATTAGTCGACAATGGCGCGGCAATTATTCTCGTTTCGTCGGAGTTGCCAGAAGTCTTGAACCTTTCAAATCGGCTTTACGTCAAGCAACGTGCTAAGTTGGTCGCTGAATTGACCGGTGATGATATGATCGAGCAAGCTGTCTTATCCTGTTTCTTCCAAGATGAAGAAGCAAATTCAAACGCAGGAGCTTAGGTGGTGAGCAATAATATAGCTTTAGGTCATCTGCCCCAAAAAGAAGTGAACCAGCTTGTCAGGGTCATTTCAACGATGGGGTTATTGCCTATTCTGCTGATAGTCATTGTTGCCGCCCTGTCAATTTTTGAACCCCGGTTCCTGGGGATATTCAATATCCTCAATGTGCTCAGAGAGACCTCATTTCTGGCGATCTTGGCGGCCGGGCAAATGTTGGTTCTGATTGTCGGCGGCTTTGATTTGTCTGTCGGTGCGGTTGTCGCACTTTCGAGTACTGTCATGGCCACGGTGATGGCAAACACGTTAGGTATCATGCCGGATGAAGTCGGCTTGGTAATATTCATTGGCGTCGCGGCGGGCATCGGTTGCGGCGTTGTTGTGGGCCTAGTGAATGGCCTATGCGTTGCATACCTTCGGGTTTCACCATTTATGGTGACCTTGGGAACACTATCAATCGCCTCTGGTATCGCCTTGTTGCTCACTAACGGCATTCCTGTCTATGGAATGCCGAAAGTATTTGTAAATGGTTTTGGTCGTGCCCTTTGGCTCGGCCTGCCGACCACCGTCTACGTAGCCTTGACGCTTGTTATTATCGTTTGGGCTATTCAGCGTTTTACGGTTCTTGGGCGATACATCTATGCCATTGGTGGAAACCTGCAGGCATCGCAGGTATCCGGTGTATCGACGAAACGCTATTTGATCACGGCCTATACAATGTGCGGCGCTCTGGCTGCGATCACCGGCGTTCTCCTGACTGCCCGTGTTGGCTCGGGTCAAGCGACGCTTGGTGGAGATATTATGATGCTGCAATCTATTGCGGCGGCGGTCATAGCTGGCGTGAGCTTGCGGGGCGGTATTGGCCGTGTTGAGCTGGTGACATTGGGCGCTTTGTTCTTGTCGATTGTGACAAATTCCATGAATTTAGTGCGGATTGACAGTAAAATTCAAACGATTGTGCTTGGCGTTATTGTGATTTTTGCTGTTGCGCTTGAAGAATATGGTAACCGGAGGAAAATTCGTGAGTGACGCATCGGTTTCCGTTCAAAAGGGGCAATTCCCACGCGTGATGGCGCTAATTATGCGTTGGCTGATGCCAATTTGCCTTGTCTTGATGGGGCTTGGTTTTGCCGCTGTCGAGCCGCGCATCCTGTCTGAAGCAAACCTTCTGAATATTACCACGCAAGCCAGTTATCTGGTCATTTTTGCCGCCGCACAAATGGTGGTGATCCTGACACGCGGATTTGATTTGTCGCTCGGTATGTGTGTATCGTCAGTTAGTGTGCTGGTTGCGCTAGTTATGACCGGTATTGTTAAGTCCGATCCACAATCCCTGACGCTGGCTATTGTTCTCTCTGTATCAGCCGGGATTGCCTTTGGTGTCCTTGTTGGTGCGTTTAATGGGTTCTGCGTATCTGTCTTGCGCGTAAATCCATTTATTGTAACGCTTGGTTCACTGAATATCTGTTACGGGATCGCGTCGACGATATCCGGTGGCCGCCCGGTCTTTGGGGTGCCACGTGAATTCAGTAATATGGTTTATAGTGGAGAATTGCTGGGTATACCGGCGCCAATTATTATTGCAGCGGTTCTGCTCGTGATCATTCACTTGATTTTGACACGGACTGTTTTCGGGCGGGGTTTCTACATTTTGGGCAGCAATCCAAGGGCCGCTAAGGTTGCGGGCATGCCGAGCCGCCTGTACCTGACTTATGCATATATTATTTGTTCTGTCTTGGCGGCGATTGGCGCCATACTGTTGACGGCGCGTACGGGTTCGGGTGAACCGAACTTAGGTGGTAGCATTGCGCTGGAAAGTATCGCCGCAGCCGTGATTGGCGGGGTGAGTCTACGTGGTGGCGTTGGCGGCATTCCGGCGGCCTTATTGGGTGCCGTGTTCGTTACCGTGTTGTCAAATGGAATGAACCTGACACGTATCGACGGCAATGTTCAGATGATCGTTTTGGGATGCGTTGTAATTGCGGCCGTCTTTGTTGATCGTATACGAACCAAATAACACAAGCCGATTTAGAGTATTTTTTTGCTACTGCGATGCCGCAACGGATTATTCTGGGCGGATTAACACTGGAAACTGATGTCCAATAGCCCAGAGCCAATTAAGAAAGTTGATCCGGTAACAGTCGAAATCCTGACAGGGAAACTGCTGGCGACCGTCGATGAAATGGGCATCATCATGACAAAAACCAGCATGAGCCCGATTGTCTATGAGGTTCTAGATTTTGCGTGTGGTATCTGTGCGCCAAATGGCGATCTGATTGCACAATCAAACGGTATTACCTTATTCACGGGTACCTTTGCCTCGCAAGTACGGACCCTAACGGCGCGTTACGAAAATGATATAGCGCCCGGTGATATTTTTATTACCAATGACCCTTTTTCAGGTGGAACCCATCCGAATGATGTCGCTGTTATTCGGCCGATTTTCTTTGAGGAGCAGCTGCTGGCCTACGCGATTACCGTTGCCCATTGGCTGGACATCGGCGGAGCTGTGCCGGGTAGTCTCCCAGTTGATGCGACTTCTCTTTTTCAAGAAGGCCTGCGCCTTCCCGGTGTACGCATTGCGCGCGAAGATAAACTCAATAGTGATTTGGTTCGCCTGATTGAAGAAAACGTACGTATGCCGGAATTGGCAATGGGCGATCTACGTGCACAAATCGCAACGGTTCGAATTGCGGAGCGAAACCTTTGTGACGCCGCTGAGAAATATGGCTTTGAGACGGTCAGAGCGGCGTTTTACGAGATCAATGAGAGCAGCTCTCGGAGTAGTCGGCGCGTAATCGCTGAACTTCCGGATGGGGTCTATAAAGCCCAAGACACAATAGATGGCGACGGCGTGACAGACGACCCCATTCCAGTATGTGTGCGTATCACAATTGCGGGCGATAGTATGACAGCTGATTTTACGGGCTGTTCACCAACGACAGCAGGACCAGTCAATTGTACGCGTGGTGCGCTGGAATCAGCTGTGAAGACTGTCTTTAAGGCACTTGTCGATCCAAGTGCGCCATCTAATGAGGGCTGGTTTGCGCCGTTGGAGGTTATTGCTCCAGAAGGCACGGTTTTCAGTGCGACTAAGCCGGCACCGACAGGCTGGTACTACGAAGGATCTGTTCATGCTTCAGAACTAGTCTGGCGTGCCTTGGCACCATTGAAACCGGAGCAATTTTCCGCCGGATCATATACTAGTTTAACCGTACTTTATTTAACCGGTAAAAAAGCGAACGGCGACCTGTTTGTTCATATCGCGCCGCAGCACGGTGGCTGGGGGGCGACCTCAGATCGTGACGGGGCTAATGCGCTAATTGCTCTGACCGATGGCGATACCTACAACCACTCGGTAGAGTTACTAGAGGCAAAATTGCCGGTTCTTGTGCGTCGTTACGGGTTCAATATTGAAGGGGGTGTAGGCGCCGGACGCCATCGTGGAGGCTACGGCTTGATCCGTGAATATGAAATGCGCACTGACGAGGCGTCTTTCTTTTGCGGCATCAGTCGCAACAGCACTCCGCCTTGGGGTATGGAGGGTGGTGCGGTGGGAAGCTGTAATTTCGTTGAGGTTCAGACGGCCGCTGATAGTACTCCTTCTCGTGTCCATCATCATCCGAACTGGCAACTCCAGAAGGGTGACCATGTAAAGGTTGTCACCGGTGGTGGTGGCGGTTGGGGGGCTGCAGAAGACCGCTCTATTGCCGATATTCAGACGGACATCGCTGATGGCTTTATGACGCCAGAAGAGGCTTTCGAGACATATGGCCTGAGTCAGACCGCCCTCAAGATGGGTGAGGAGTGACAGGCTTATGGTGAGATTGGCAACAGACGTAGGCGGCACATTCACTGACCTGATCGCTTATGATGAGGAAACGGGACAAATCACGTTTGCGAAAACGCTAACGACGACGGAAGATCAGTCAGTTGGCGTGCTTAACACCATTTCTGACGCATGCGAAACGAGCAGCCTTGACCTAGCAGCTGTTGACTTTTTCGTTCATGGCGGGACCACAGTTATTAACGCCATTACAGAGTGGAAAGGCGTAAAGACGGCCCTTGTTACGACGCGCGGATTTCGGGACGTTTTAGAGATTGGACGCGGTAATCGCCCTGATTTATATAATCTAAAGGCTAAAACACCACCGCCCTATATTCCGCGTCGCTATCGTCTTGAAGTCACCGAGCGTCTTGATGGACAGGGTAATATCGTCACGCCGCTAGTTGAAACCGAAGTGGCCGATGTTGCTGATATCTGTCGAGACGCAGGTGTTGAGGCTATCGCGGTTGTCTTTCTACACAGCTATATTGATGATCGGCACGAAGTTCGCTGTGCTGATTTGCTGCGCTCGCTTTTACCTGGCGTAATGGTCTCTACGAGTAGTCAAATTTCACAGCAATGGCGGGAATATGAGCGTACGAGTACGGCGGTTTTGAATGCCTATGTCCAGCCTGTAATAGACCAATATTTCAGGAGCCTTGAGAGCAGATTAACAGAAACCGGGATCGATTGTCCGTTATACGCAATGCAATCGAATGGTGGAGTGGCGACATTTGAAAATGTTAGGTTACAGCCGTTGACGCTAGTCGAATCAGGGCCGTCAGGCGGCATCGCCGGCGCCGTCAGAATTGGCCAAGCGATTGGTGCGCCGGATGTATTGTCCTTGGATGTGGGAGGCACAACGGCGAAGTGCTCGTTAATACGAAATGGACGCCCGCAAATAGCCTCAGAGTACAAGCTTGAATGGAGCCGCTTTTCGCCGGGCTATACGGTTCAAGTGCCGGTCGTGGACATTGTCGAAATCGGTGCAGGTGGCGGATCTATTGCTTGGATGGATGAGGCAGGACATCTGCATGTTGGTCCGGAAAGTGCGGGGTCGACGCCTGGTCCAGTTTGTTACGGGCGTGGCGGCGTATCGCCCACAATAACAGATGCCAAGTTGGTCATTGGAATTCTTGATCCGGAGAATTTTGCCAACGGACAAATGGCCCTTGACGTGGCCAGCGCGCGTATCGCATTCCAACCAATTGCTAATGCCTTAAAATGCTCTGTTGAAGAGGCTGCCAGTGCGGTTATTAGTATCGCCGAAGCAAACATGATTAATGCCTTGAAGCTTGTCACCGTGCAGCGCGGCCATGATCCTAGGGATTTGTCCTTGGTCGTCACCGGCGGAGCAGGGCCGCTGCTCGCTGCTTAACTAGGGCGAGAGCTAGGCGTAAAATCAACGGTAATTCCAGTATATCCGGGTGTATTTTCTGCGTGGGGGATGCTATCGGCCTTACCGCGGACTGATTTGCGGCGGACCTTGTTCTGTGAAGTAGATAATGAGGGACTGGAAAAGGTTCGATCTGAATTTCAACAATTGGTTGCTCAGGCCGCACAGCATTTTAATGTGAGTGAAGTAGGGGCATTGCACCTTCATTTCGCCGTTGAGGCTCGCTATCAAGGGCAAGAGCATTCCGTTTCTGCCGCGTTTCAGCTCGACGATACTGTGGAGAGTTTCTTGCAAACCTTTCATGCAACCCATGAAACGGCCTATACGTTTCAATTGCCGGAAAGTCTCGTCGAAATCACCAACCTGCATCTACAAGCTGAGCATAAGAGTGATATCATCGCACTGGGCGAGATCCCGCACAGGGATATGCCGCCAAGCGGCGCGACTAAGGGAGCGCGTGATGTATTCTTTGGCTCAGAGCTTGGTTGGATATCTTGCCCGGTCTATGATCGTGCATCACTTTTTGCGGGCTGCCAACTTGAAGGACCTTTGCTCATTGAAGAACCAACAACGACGACATTGGTGCTGTCGGGGCAAGTTGTTAGTACGACGCCTGCCGGATTACTGGTAATCACGGAATTAGAATAGTTCATTAGCGGGCAGTACAGGTACCCATAGGGGATGACAAAACAATCTTTGGTTGATGAGTTTAAATGACAACAAATGCCTTCAGTGCTCCCATGGTCCAAACGAGAAGGCTTAGTGGTATTGTCAGAGGAAAATCACTCGAGTTAATGTGACAGCGCCTGCTCATTGAGGTAGGCGATCATTGCATTGTATGTCATCATCCGGGGATAGTCCGCTTCAGGCATGTCTATGCTGAAACGATTGCTCAAGGCGGTCACCAAATGGAGAAAATCCATGGAATCGATGTCGAATTCTTCCTGCAAATTGGCTTCACGGTCGATTGTCGTGGCATCGATATCTGGAGCAATGCGGTGAATTTCCTCTTTCAGTGCGGTTTCAACCTCGATGGTGTTCATAACGTCTCCGGTTCCTGCAAAAAATTATCAATTGCTCTCAGGAAAAGAGCCCCCTGATGGCCATCGCTAACGCGATGGTCCGCTGCCAAAGTGAAATTGGCAATCTGCCGAGGCTCCAGCACACCATCCTGCACCCAAGGGCGCTTTGATGGAGTGCCAATACCAATCAGCGCAACCTGTGGCGGGTAAATAACGCCATATAGGGTCTCCACGCCCCGGTCACCCAAGCTGGATATCGTAATTGTCGGGTCTGAAAGTTCTGATGACCGGAATCGCCCGGCACGGACACGGGAAACCAAATCACGTATTGCCGACATCGTGTCCTCAAGATTAAGGCTTTCCGTGTTGTGAATTGCCGGAGCGACCAAGCCGCCGCCGCGTATTCTGATGGCCATTCCGATGTGAGCTGCGGCGTTGGGGTGGAAGCTGTCGTCGGTAAAATGTCCGTTGAACTCGGGATATCTCCCCAAAGCCCGTGCGACGGCCTTTAGATAAAGCGCGCCCAGCAAGATCCGCTCCGCTGGAGGCCGGTTTGCGTTGGTCTGAG
>CALEMG010000490.1 GCA_937910835.1 uncultured Alphaproteobacteria bacterium
GTAATCGAGGCGTCTTTTGATCTGCTGCTGTCGCTACTGGGCAAACATCTTGAGACACGTAAATTTCTGTTTGGTGGACGCCCCTCGCTTGGCGATTTCGGACTGTTCGCGCAAATTTATTGCTGCCTTCAACAACCAACAACGGCAAAAATAATTAAAAATGGCTACCCTGAGATTACTGACTGGATTGCCCGGATGCTCGATCCAAAGGCGGAGCAGGGGTGGGAAGACTGGTCAACCCTTGCACCGACATTGGAACCGCTAATCAGGAAGCAGATCGGCGATATCTACCTGCCCTGGAGCCTCGCGAATGAGAAAGCGGTTCTGGGCGGGAAGGAAGAATTTTCCCTTGATCTGATGGATCAGGAATTCAGCCAGCAATCGGTCAAATATGCCGCAAAATCCATTCAGGCTTTAAGGACACGCCTTGCCGACACGGCAGATCGGGACGAACTTGACAAGATTCTCGATCATTGCGGGTGTCTGCAACCATTGCTTTCGCAGTCCTGACGCATATTCTTTCATATGATCATATTTTCGCCGAATTTTGCGGTAATGATTCATGCACCGGCTGGGTTGTTTCATAAGCGAAAATGATAGATTAAGGATCATTTCCACAATTCGGTTGTATTGCATATATTTATTAAAAATATAATTAAATTAATGCCTTGTAATTTTTTTCTAATTTTATAGATTATCATGATCTTTGGATGAAATAACTATTGACGACAAACAAACTAGTATACTATGAAATATCGGTATATTATTGTTTCGTTACACGACAAATGAGATGTTACGGGGAATTTTTGTGGCACGGATCGACGCGCTTGTAAAATCTGGGGTTGTAAATAAAGAGGGGTTTTATACTCTTGGCGGACGCCTCGCCATTGATTTTGCCAATAGTTACAAGCGGATCGGCCGCGAGAAGGAAGGGATCAGCAGTTTTGAGGATTTGCTGATTTTCATGAAGTCCCATCATCTGTTGCATGAAGACGAAGCCTCAGACCTTCATATGTTCCATTTTCAGAATCCCGGGCGTTGCCAGAAAGTCGTCGACGGCCTTGTTGAGTTGCGCAATGGTTTTCGCAATGTCCTAACGGAAGTCGAGCAGGGTTGGCCGGTCAGTCTGGATTTTTTCGAAGAGATCAACAAGCGTCTGGCAAGTTTCAAGAGTTATCACAAGCTTGAACCCTCCGAGGAAGGGATGGCGCTTAAATCAATCATCGATGAGAACGGACCGGAGAAATTGATGTTTCCGATTGTCCGGGATATCGCCGACTATCTCGCGTCGGACCATGTGGAGAAAACACGTGGCTGTGCCAGTGATGATTGCGATCTTTACTTCGTCAACCAGTCTCGCAATGGCCGCCGCCGCTGGTGCTCCATGTCGACCTGCGGCAATCGCGCCAAGGTCAACGCCTATCTGAAACGCCAGGAAGCGTAACCTCGGCTCCTAGACGGCCACCGCCCGATCCCGGAGCTGGTTTTTCTGCACCTTGCCCATGGTATTGCGCGGCAGATCATCGACGATATAGACCTCTTTCGGCACCTTGAAATTGGCGAGCTTCTCCTTAACATAGGCGATCACATCCTGATCCGTCAGCTCTCGCACGCTGCCGTCCGGCACGATAAAGGCGACAACCGCCTCGCCGAAATCCGGATGCGGGCGCCCGACAACGGCGCTTTCATCGACGCCCGGCATTTCGTCGATAAAACTCTCGATTTCTTTCGGGTAGACGTTGTATCCGCCGGAAATGATCAGGTCCTTCGATCGCCCGACAATCCGGTAATAGCCATCTTCGCCCTTTTGCGTCATATCGCCGGTAATGAAATAGCCGTCGGCGTGGAACTCCGCGGCGGTTTTTTCCGGCATCCGCCAATATCCTTTAAAGACATTCGGCCCCTTGATTTCAAGAATGCCGATATCGCCGTCCTTCACCTCGTTCCCGGCATCATCTGCAATGCGCACCTCGTTATCGAGCGGGAAGCCGACCGTGCCCGCTTTTCGCTCTCCGTCATAGGGGTTAGAGGTAATCATGCCCGCTTCCGTCATGCCGTAACGTTCCAGAATGACATGGCCGGTCCGTTCTTCGAACGCATTGAACGTCTCCGCCAGCAACGGCGCGGATCCGGCGGTAAAGAGGCGCATATTGCGACAAACATCTTTGGTAAATCCTTCCTCGGTCAGCAGGCGGACATAGAATGTCGGCACTCCCATGAAGACGGTGGCCCTCGGCAGGTTTGCGATCACGGCGACGGGATCGAATTTCTTAAGAAATATCACTTTTGAGGCACTTAAAAATGCGCAATGCAGGGCGACGAACAACCCATGTACATGAAAAATCGGCAGCGCATGAAGCAAGACATCGCCGGTCTGGAACCGCCAGTAGCTATGCAGAGTTTTTGCATTGGAGGCGAGGTTATCCTGTGTCAGCATGGCGCCCTTCGAGCGGCCCGTCGTGCCCGATGTATAGAGGATCGCGGCAAGGTCATCATCCGCGCGCTCGACCGTGGCGAAATCCGTCGGAAGCGCTGCCGAATTCTCCATCAGGCTGCCTTTGCCCTCCCCATCGAGGGTGAAAACGGCCTTTACACCCGCCTTTTCAGCAATTGCACTAATCTCGATGAAGGAGGCGGGATCGCAAACGACAACAGCAGGTTCGGCATCAGTGACGAAGTATTCAATCTCGGCGGATTTATAGGCGGTATTAAGCGGAAGATAAACGAGGCCGGCGCGCAGGCAGGCGAGATAGAGGATCACGGCCTCAACGGATTTACCGACCTGAACGGCGACGCGGTCTCCCGGAACGGCTCCGGAGTTGTCAAGTAAATGCGCAAGGCGCGCCGATCCGTCGGAGATATTCTGAAAGCTGTAGGAGGCTATTTCCGGCCCTTCAAATGCGATATCGGCCATGTTTGCCGGAAACCGGCTTTCGAATAGACTATACAGATTTTTGTTCGGCATTTCCCTGATGTCTCCGTCCTTGCCATGGCGTCATAAATATGGTGTCGGGTTTAGGGCAGTCTTTCGATAAACGCAAGGTAGTAATGCCCGGCCATTTTCTATCGGACTGATCGGGCGTGATGTATTTTCAAAAAAAGAACATGTCCTTGCCTTACTTTAACGGCAAAATAATATTATCTATCTTATGATTGCAGAGTTTATCTGTATCCCGCCCCGATAACCTTTACTAAAGAGAATGAGATGGCGCCTACTTTTGTATCCCAGTTTTTCAATTCCATCGCTGATACCGGCCGTGAACTCCTTGATCTGCGCGGCGGCAAGAAACGCGGGCAGGGGATAAAAGAACTGAGCCGTGATCTGCTGACCCAGAAGGGGGAGGCATCGGGCATGGCACTTGCGCGCGATGCGGTGGAGGCCTGGAGCGCGCTCTCGGATGAAGAAAAACTCGATTTCCTTGAATTCCTCAATAAGGAAATGGCGCCGGATCAGAAAAAGATTGAGGCGGCAGTTGCGGCCTATCACAAGGAAGGCAGCGCAGAGAACTATAAAGCCCTGAGCCTGGCGATTGAAGCTCCGCGTCAGGAATTGATGCGGCGGATCAACTTTGCCCCCGGCGGCACCGCGGCAATTGTCGCCATGCGCAAATTCCTGGTCGGGCACTTGCGGAAACATCCTGAACTCAAAGCTGTCGATAGCGATCTCCAGCATCTGTTGAGCTCCTGGTTTAACCGCGGTTTTCTGACGCTGGAGCGGATTGACTGGCGCACGCCTGCTGTGGTGCTTGAAAAGCTGATTGAATATGAGGCCGTGCATGAAATCGATGGCTGGGATGATTTGCGCCGCCGTCTCGATAAGGATCGTCGCTGCTTTGCCTTTTTCCACCCGGCACTGCCCGATGAGCCGCTGATCTTCGTTGAGGTCGCGCTTGTGAAGGGGCTCGCCTCGGCTATTCCGCCGCTCCTCTCGCGTGATACAGAGCGGGGTGATCCGACAAAAGCGGATACGGCGATTTTCTATTCTATCAGTAACTGTCAGGACGGGCTTAAAGGGATCAGCTTCGGTAACTTCCTGATCAAGCAGGTGGTGGCGGAACTCTCGGCGGAGCTTCCCAATCTGAAGCATTTCGCAACCCTCTCGCCAATCCCCGGTTTTATGCGATGGCTGACGGCCCTCAAGGGCGCGGCGGCTGGCATGCATTTCAAGGACATAAATGTAGTTCGCAAGGCGATTGCTGAAGAGGGGTGGCAAAATAATCCCGAAACTGTGAAAGCGGTTCGCGAACCGCTGGAGAAGCTCTGCGCCCATTACCTGATTAACGAGAAGAAGGGGGCCCGGCCGCTCGATCCGGTGACACGCTTTCACCTTGGCAATGGCGCACGGCTGGAGCAGCTCAACTGGATGGGTGACGACTCCCCCAACGGTCTTGCGCAGTCGTCAGGGCTGCTGGTGAATTATTATTACAGCCTCAAGGATATCGAGAGGAACCACGAGGCTTATGCCAATGAGCGAAAAGTCGTGGCTTCTTCCGCGCTACAATCCCTCGCCAAGAACGGCAAGAAATAAGCCGCAATCGCAGCAATTGCATTTCGTCCCCGGGCCGTTACAATTTTTTTGTCGACGGCATGGGGGCGATGCTTATAATCGGGCGCAAGAACGAAGGGATTAATCCTACGGATCGACAACAATTAAAAATAAACAACAAGAAGGAATAGAAATGTCGGATCAGAATATGCTTGCGGGTAAAGTTGTGGTGGTAACAGGCGCAGGCCGGGGTGTCGGCCGGGGCATTGCCATCATGTGTGCGTCTCAGGGCGCGAAAGTCGTGGTCAACGACTTGGGTGGTACTGAACAGGGCGAAGGCGCGGATCAAATCCCGGCCATGGAGGTGGTGAAAACCATTACCGATGCCGGCGGGGAAGCCATTGCCAACTTCGGCAATGTCGCAAGTCCCGATGACGCGGGCCAGATGATCGAGGATGCCCGCAAGGAATTCGGCAGCATCGACTGCGTTGTCAATAACGCAGGTATCCTGCGCGACGTGATCTTCCATAAAATGACCGAGGCCGAGTGGGACGCCGTAATTGCCGTCCACCTGAAAGGCAGTTTTAACGTCGCTCGCGCTGCCGCACCATATTTCCGCGAACAGCAGAGCGGTTCGATGGTCCATATGACTTCGACCTCCGGTCTGATCGGTAACTTCGGGCAGGCAAACTACGCCGCAGCGAAACTCGGTATCGTCGGGCTGTCACGCTCTATCGCGCTTGATATGTCCCGCTTTGGCGTGCGCTCCAACTGCATCTCGCCGTTCGCATGGTCCCGCCTGATCGGCACGATCCCTCAAGGCACGGACGCGGAACGCGAACGCGTTGCAAAAATCCAGCAGATGACACCTGAGAAAATTGCGCCGCTTGCCGTATATCTTCTCTCCGATCAGGCTGCCGATATCACGGGTCAGATTTTTGTCGTCCGCAATAACGAGATTTGCCTGATGAGCCAGCCGCGGCCCATCCGCAACCTGCAGACCTCCGATGGCTGGACGCCGGAAACCGTGGCCGCACGCTTCGGCCCGGCCGTGAAATCATCGCTCGTCCCGCTGGAACGCTCCGGTGATGTCTTCTCCTGGGATCCGGTATAGGGAGAGGCCGCATGACAATCGATTATGACAAGCTCATAAATTGGAAGTTCGAGGATATCGAGCAGACCTATACGTCAAAAGATACCATCCTCTATGCGCTCGGGGTGGGCCTTTCCATGGACCCGCTCGACATGGACCAGCTCCGCTTCACCTATGAAGAGGATTTGTTGGCACTGCCGACCATGGCTGTGGTGCTTGCCTATCCGGGCTTCTTCCTGAAGGATCCCGAATTCGGCGTGGATTGGGTAAAGGGTCTGCATGGAGAGCAGGGGATTGAAATCCATAAACATCTGCCCGCCGAAGGCACGGTCGTCGGCACGACGAAGATCACTGAGATCATCGACAAGGGCGAAGGCAAGGGCGCGCTCATGTACTCAACGCGCGAGGTACGGGAAAAGGCGAGTGGTGACATGCTCGCGACCCTGACCTCAACAACATTTTGTCGGGGTGCCGGCGGGATAGGCGGCACGAAAGTGGCGGCGCCGAAGCCGCGCGAACTGACAGACCG